>JAFGOO010000110.1 GCA_016926455.1 Methanosarcinaceae archaeon
AACGAGGGGAAGGGCTTGTGGACTTGTGAACGATGGTTCAAAGAATGAAGCAAGAAGCTCCATGCGTAAGCGGGGAGTAGTTCACTTCCTTTTCAAATCCTGGGTTTAACGAATCTATAAGTGCAGTTTTTTCAGTTCCCTTAATAATATAGGCGTTATAGCTAGTTCCTTGAGGGAGAGGAATAAGAGCATCGAAAAGACGACGATTCCAGTCTTTTACTCCCACCCAGAACACATTGTTAGAAATTTCATTTATTGCATAGTTATTCATGTCAATCCCCTTTTATTTTTGCATTACGTTACATGTCCTTTCTATAAATCCGTCCGTTGAGTTCGGTATTTTATCAAACACATTAAGTTCACCGAGAAACTCTAGTTTTCTTCTATATTCCTCATAGAGCTAAATAGAGTCAGCAACAACTATCTTCATGCATCTCCCTTCTTAATGATAGAACTCAAGATATTTTTCCGGTTCCTCATCGAACTTTTTCTTACATGCAAGAGAACAAAAATAATATGTTTCTCCTTTGTATTCACTTTTAAACTTTGAAGTGCGTTTATCAAGTTTCATGTGACATACCCGGTCTTCGACCGCTGTTACTGTCGGATCTATAGTAGTTATTCTATTTACCCCCGTTAAAAATGTCAATCCATTTTCAATGTTTTGGCATTTATAGAAACAATAACCGTACTAAGACTCATGAGAACCGCCCCTGCAGCAGGACTCAGTAAGATTCCATAGCCAATCAATACTCCAGCAGCCAAGGGAATGGCAAATGCATTGTAACCTGTTGCCCAAAGGATATTCTGGAACATTTTCGAGTAGGTTCTTTTAGATAGGGAAATAACATCGACTACATCCCTAGGATCGTTCCTGACAAGTATTATATCGGCACTTTCAACTGCTACATCCGTACCTGCTCCAATGGCAATACCTACATCTGCCTGGACAAGAGCAGGAGCATCATTTACACCATCCCCAACCATGGCAACCGTGTAATTTTTCTGTATTTCTTTAATCGTCTGAGCTTTCTCATGAGGCAGGACTTCCGCAAAGTAATCGTCAAGTCCTATATCCTCAGCTACCCACTTTGCAACGAATCTGTTGTCACCCGTCAGCATCATACACTTCACACTCATTGAACGGAGTTTCTCGATGGCCTCTTTTGATTCCTTCCTGATGATGTCTGCAAGTCCTATTGCAGCGATTGGCTTCTCATCTTCAAGCAAAAATACAACGGTCTTACCTTGTTGTATTATCTTTTCTATCTTCTCGTTCTGTATTTCCATATTCTTTTCTTCAAGGTAGTTGGGACTAACAGCTTTCAACCGTTTTCCCATAACATTTCCTTCAACACCCTTTCCGGGAATTGACTGGAAATCTTCGACAGTGAATATATCAACACCTCTCTCTTTTGCGCTGTTGACCAGACTAATGGCAATGGGATGTTCTGAATTTACTTCTAGGGAAGCAACCAGTGCCAGTATATTGTCCTCTCCAATCTCTGCCATTGGAATTATATCAGTGACGCCGAATTTTCCTTCTGTGAGTGTACCTGTCTTGTCAAAAACAATAGCTTCTATATTCCTTGCTCTTTCGAAGGCCTGCCTGTCTCTTATTAATAATCCAGATTTGGCCCCAAGTGATGTAGAAACAGCAACAACAAGCGGTATGGCTAGACCTAGAGCATGGGGACATGTAATGACCATTACTGTAACCGCCCTTTCAATAGCAAAAACGAATTCCTGACCGAGATATAACCATACAGCCAGAGTGATTGTACCTACACTGATGGCTATTATTGTAAGTACTAAAGCAGCTCTGTTTGCAAGATTCTGGGTCTTTGATTTACTCTCCTGTGCGGTTCTGACAAGCTCTATGACCTGATTTAGATATGTGTCTTTTCCTATCTTTTTTACTTCTACATGTATAGATCCTTCACCATTGATTGAACCACCTATTACCTCGTCATCAGGTCCTTTTGAGACCGGTTTTGATTCACCAGTTAACATTGCTTCATTGATACTGGTATCCCCTTTAAGTACAATTCCATCCACTGGTACTTTTTCTCCGGGTTTGACGAGTACTACATCCCCA
The DNA here is from genome assembly GCA_016926455.1 of Methanosarcinaceae archaeon. GTDB lineage: Archaea > Halobacteriota > Methanosarcinia > Methanosarcinales > Methanosarcinaceae > JAFGQV01. Next base: position 2,099 of record JAFGOO010000110.1, read on the forward strand.
CCTTTCAATTCATTCACATGAACATCGATGACCTGCTCATCCTTAACAATATGAGCATCAGAAGGCATTATTAGAACAAGTTCTTCCAAAGCCCTTGATGCACCCATAACTGAACGCATTTCTATCCAGTGCCCTAATAGCATGATATCGATAAGTGTCACAAGCTCCCAGAAGAAGAATTTGCCAGATAAGCCGAGAACAACTGCAGAACTGTATAGGTAAGCTACACTGATTGCAATAGCTATCAAGGTCATCATGCCTGGATTTTTGGTCTTAAGTTCAGTGAATAATCCTTTCAGAAATGGGTGACCACCATAAAAATAAATGATAGTTGAAAAACCGAGTAAAAGTAAGTTAGAGCCAAGAAAGATTAATTCAAAACCCAATAATCCTTGAACTGCAGGGGAAAAAATTAAAACAGGTATGGTGAGAATTGATGAAACAATGAATCTCTTTTTAAAATCCTCCATCATATGAGCATGGTGGTTTTTTCCTTCATGTTGCATTTCATGCTCATGAACCATTTCGTGATCATTTCCATCCCCTTCCGATGAATACATTTGATGTTCCATTAGACCTCAACTCCTATGTCAAATAAATATATTGGTAACTATTCAGCCTATCTGACTACTCCCACGACTAAAGTCATGAGCTTTTTCTACCCCTATACCCCACTTACCGTAAAACAATATCAATAACTATCATTATAAAAATTCAATGAGATAATTCATATCAATGAATTTTATTTAATTGTTGGTGAATTGTTGCGTTTTGTTCTTTTTAGTCCATAAGAAATTGAACATCTATGTTTCGTCAAAATCAATATCAATTAACTTGTTTTGGTAGGCTGAATAGTTACATATATTGTGGAATTGTCCCTGTGTTTTTTACTTCCTGCTACTAAAGCAGATGGGCGTATTTAGGTATAGACTACAATAACCATAATTATTTCAATGCCAGTCTTTTACTTACTAGCTTGCAGTGCTCTCACATCCTGCAATCCAAGTGCTTTTCCACCAATACCCCAACTTCCACTCTTTACTTCACGAATAACTACCCATGTAGCACTACGGAGATTCTCACCACTGAATGAAACCATAGTATCGGTCATTGCTTTGATGATTTCCTTTTTCTCATCTTCAGAGAACTCGTTCTCAAACGTTGTTACCTCTATCAATGGCACTCGTTACCTCTCCCATATTTTTGTTGCTTACAGATCTATTGAACCTTAATAATACCTGATGTTTCTTGCTTTTTGACTCAAAATATTCTGTCAGTCCGCAAGTATAATTTTTCTTAATTATTCATTGGCGGTTGGTATCCCAATTCCGATGCTTTCTTCATGGCATCGATGCCTTCGTTGAGCGATAGTAATGGAGTAGTCTTGAATGCTTTTACAGCACCTCCACCAAAGACAGCCATAGAAAGAGCTGCTGCGCTCACATTATCAGGTAATGTTGCGAGTTCCACCAAATCGTAATCTCCAAATGAGAACCAAAAACCTTTAAGTTCTCCCCCAAGTTTTTCAATTAATGAACGGGCTACTTCCTCCCGATTTTGAGGATTTGCAATTAATCTAGCTAACGCTTCTGGCGTATAGCTTATTTGAATTAAATAATCTGCCATAGATATCCCACCACTTAAATTTCCAATTTAATATCTCAAGCTATGGTATTTATATATATCCTTCCTTCAGTTCTGTAGAAAACGATTTTCATTTTTTTACCCTTTCTATTTTTTCCATTGAACCTGTTTCATAAGTTCCCTCACACCCTTTTCCAGCATAACATAAAGAATGCAATATCAATCAATCCTCTGAAAATGACACTAAGTCTTTCATATCTACTTGCAAGTTTTCTGAATCCCATTTTCAACCATGCAAAGAATCGTTCTATAGCTCCTCTTTTCAAATAGCTTGTTGGATCAAATCTGGTAGGTCGTCCTCTTTTTCTCTTTTTAATGTTTCTGATATTTGCCTGTATATTGCTTTTGATCACTCTTGACCTTAAATAGTCCCTTATATCAGCATCATCATAAGCTGCATCTGCTAGAACCTCATGAGGTCTTGTTCTTGGCCTTCCATCTGTTTTGACTTTTATATTTTCTAACACTTCTATGAAATGATTGTGATCATGATCTTTTCCAGAAGCAATTTCATTAGTTCGCTAATTTTCTCTCCTTTTTGTTTTTACCGCTATCAATCTACCTCAAACACTCAACTACCAGCTGAACTCTCAACTTTCTTCTAAGCCATTCCTCAACAAACAGGATAAATCTAGCAAATCTAAACTTGTCCTCATCAATGGTTGATGGACCTGGTTTTATGATTGTGAAATGCTTGAGCGGAGTGCGATGAAAGTCGCACGCTCCGTTCTTAGAAGAGGGAGAACAAGTAATCTCTCTTTCTTATTCGACAATTTAAGTGCCTTCTAGGAACTTTTCAGACAGTTTATTATAATTCAAATTAGAATTTATAAAATGTATACAAAAGTGTTATATGTAAAAAAACAGATAATATTTACTAATAATGGGGTATTCATAAAAGGAGGATATATAATGAGTGACAACGGAAATGGAGAACATGTTAGTCTGCCTCTTATAGGTGATAATGCACCTAAATTCAAGGTAGATACAACGATGGGAGAAATTAATTTTCCAGATGATTACAAGGGAAAATGGGTAATATTGTTCAGCCACCCTGCAGATTTTACGCCTGTATGTACTACTGAATTCATGACTTTTGCAAGCATGCAAGACGAATTCAGAGATATGAACACAGAATTAATAGGTTTATCTATCGATAGTAAGTTTGCACACATTGCATGGCTGAGAACTATAAAAGAGAAGATTGAATACAAAGGTATGAAAAATGTTGAGGTTGGATTTCCTATAATAGCCGATCTTAAAATGGAAGTGGCTAAAAAGTATGGGATGGTACAACCAAATGCTTCCGACACGCAAGCAGTCAGGGCAGTTTTCATTATTGATCCAAAAGCAAAGATAAGAGCAGTTCTCTATTATCCACTATCAAATGGTAGGAATATGGATGAGATAAAACGAATAGTCATTGCGATGCAGAAATCTGACAAAGAAGGTATTGCAACTCCAGCAAACTGGCAACCGGGAGATGACGTAATAATTCCCCCACCAGGTTCATGCGGAGCTGCAAAGGAAAGAATGGAAACTGAAGAAGAAGGTAAACGTTGTCTTGATTGGTTCATTTGCTTTAAGAAAGACAAAATTAATTAGCGAGCTTGTTGCATAATTTATTCCATTCCATAACAAAAAAATATTAAATTTTCACATTTTTACCCTTACCATTTTTTCCATTATTTGCCGCGCCGCTTCGTTTTTCATGACCAGCTGCATGATTTCTGGAAGTGTGTTTTTAATTTCTTGTATCTGATCAAGCGCTTCACGGTCAAGGACAAGCGAACATTGACTGCAGAACTTGTCCGTTGCACGAAGTACGTTACTGCACCTCGGACACTTCTTCAGAGTAACATGACGCGTATCTTCGGTTTTCAGGCCACATTTCTCAAAGATTCTGTCGTTAATCTCCTGATCGGTAAAGTTGGCATATATCTTGAACATCTGAGTAGAGCCTTTAGACCACCCTGCTCGGTGTTTAATCTCCTGCTCGTTGTAGCCATCAAGGATCCAGTGTGTAATCGCAAGGTGCCTGAAACTGTGAGGATTCACACGTTTCTTAATGCCCGCCTTCAGACCAATATTTTTAATCATTATCCTTGCACTCTTATAGCTTAAGGGGTCCATATTCTTATCACGGGTAACCCACAAAGGTGCTTCAGGATCATCTTTTAACGGATGCACAGCCAACCACTGATTAAGGTAACCTGTTGACCATGTAATCGGGATTCCCTTTGCTGCAGTACTCTTCTTGCTTCTGGAGGTGCTTGATATGTATATGATTGCGCCATACTGATTAAAGTGAACATTCTTAATACGACACGAAGCAAGCGCTCCGATTCGCATTCCACTGTCAGCCAGAACCGCAATAAAAGATTTATCCCGTGGGTGTCTACAAGACTCAACCAATTTATCAAACTCTTCCTGCGTTAGCAAATCTTGAGGTTGTACTGGAGTTGCAAGACTTTTGAGCTTGAGATTCTTGACCCATTTCGGTGGCTCATCGTCATAATACCACCGCATGAACTTTTTTATTAACTTCTTATAATTCCTTATGCCACCTGGCGACAGTCCCTTTTCATCTTCGAGGTACATGACCAGTTTTTCAAAGTCCATCTGATCGAGATCATTTATATCTTTATTTATTCCAATATCAAGCAGGTAGCTCAACATGCGTGTACTGTAATTGACATAACCTGTAATCGTGCTTTTTGCGAGTCCTTCGTGCCTGCAGGATACAACAAACTTCTCTAAAAGATCAATGTTATCCTGACCAATATCTGCCTTGCGCAGCCTCTCCATGGCCTGCACAAAGCCCGAATCTATGCTGTGAATGTCATCTACACTTTTTGTCATAGTTAGATATTGGAAGTTTAGGACTATAAAGTTTTGTTGGATAGTCCGGTTAGGCCCATTAATTCTTTTTTGGTAAGTTGTTTGAATGATAAAAGAACATAAGACCGATTTTCAAAATAACAGACCTTTCAAAAACGCAAGGCTCTCCACACCCTCTTCTACGGAATTGACTTCTGTCACGAAACTACCCTTGAAACTAGACAATCGATGCATCACGGTTTTCCAGTCCACACTTCCTTTCCCGACAGGAAGGTGCTCATCCTTCTTGCCCATATTGTCGTGTAGGTGTACGTGTGAAACCATTCCAAGGCATTCATCCAAGAAATCATCTACAACTCCCATCGTATTAGCATGCCCGACATCAAAAGTGAATCCAATGTTCTCGCAACTAACCTCTTCGGTCATGCGCAGTATCTCCAGCGGGCATTTCCCAAATACATTGGGTACATCAGGCATATTCTCCACAGCAACTAATATCCCATAATCTGCTGCAAAGTCACAGATAAGTTGCAGTGAATCGACATTTGCACGCCATGCAAGCTCCGGAACCAACACCCCATAAGGTGATAGATATCCCGGATGAACCACAGCAAGTTCAACAAAATCAGATGCAAGTTCAATATTGCTCATCATCTGCCGTCGGACTTCCTGACTTATGCCTGGATTTAGGGTCCCAAGGTTCAAATCAGAAAAAGGGAGGTGTAGTGTCAGTTCAAGATTCGTGGTCTCCTGGATTTTCTTTACTTCCATCAACGTTCCGGTGTTCAAAGACTGAACTCCATCCTGTACAATTTCCCAGCCTGTGAAACCAAGGTCTTCTAAAGTATAAACCCAGCAGAATGGGTTTTCAACTGTCACACGTGACGAAAAACTTATACGTTTAATCCTCATGAAAAATACTTCCTTGTGAATAAGGGAGTTCGTTAAATCCCTTTATTCCAGCATTTAACTTGTGTAATATCAATCTCAAACTGTGGTATCCCCTCTTCTGTAGGTGGGGCAAGCCAGTCAATCAGACTGTCAAGTTCATCCTCTGAACCCGCTTTTATAGTAATATGTATCGAGCCAAGAGGCTCCTCTTCTGCAGGAAAGTTCAAATGGTTAACAAATGCCACTTGTTTGTTGATGATAAAGTGGGTGGACATCCTGTCAATCGAACGTCCAATTTCAAGCTGCTTGCGTGCGGTATCTAGCACTCTTTCCTTCCTGAACAGTTCGTGAATTACCTTAAGCGAACTTATCTCGCCGAATCCCATCAAGCGGGGTTTTTGCATGGATTCATCTAAATCCAATTCAAATCCGTGAAATATATTCACAATGGCAATAGCTACCATCTCAATATCTTCGGTTTGGTTGACAACTGCCGAAACCTCAACTTCAATCATGTGATTTCTCCATAAGTTCTCTAATCTTAGTTTTGAAATTATCAATGTTGCCAATGTTTTCGATAACAATGTCTGCAACATCTATGGCTTTCCCCATTCCCCATCCAAGTTCCCGCTCTTCCCGAGTACGCAGGTCATCAAGGTTGGACATGTCGTCACTCCGCCCCCGTGATCTTATACGTTCAAAACGAACTTCAATGGGTGCATAAATGGAGACCAGCGTAAAATCGTTCCCAAATTCTTCCTTGAAAAACTCGACCTCTGCAATACCTCGGATCCCGTCCACAACCAAGAGGTCTGCTGAAGCATCTCTTATTTTTGGGACACACCGCTTTGCAATAGATCCCATACCTTCTTTTTTCCGAAGGTCAGTGGCAACACCGCCGGTATTGGAATCAGTGGGTTCAAGACCTCTTCGCTTCACTTCCTCACGTATTACATCCCCCATGTTGATATACGCAATACCCATGTCCCTGACAACCGACGATGCCTCGGATTTACCGGAGGCAGGCATTCCTACAAAAGCTATAATCTTCATAATTCTCGTTGCAAAGATACCACCTATTTCAATGAGTGGATGAATTGCACTTTTCACCTCTTTCTGTTGCTATCAAATCTGCTCTGGTGTGGGAA
>JAFGOO010000111.1 GCA_016926455.1 Methanosarcinaceae archaeon
AGAGAAAGAAATATGGAATGAGATGCAAAAGCAGCTTGATGGTCTTGGATTGAAAATTAAAAAAGGGATGATTCAGGATGCTACTTTCATTCAATCTCATCCAGGACATGCTAAAGCAGATAAACCCAGAGGAAAAGATGCAAAAACAAGAAGAATCAAAGATGGAACTTGGGTAAAAAAAGGTGGTAAGTCTTATTTGGGCTACAAGCTCCACACAATTATCGATAAGGATTATGAATTGATCAGAAGATTTGAGACAACAACCGCATCTGTACATGATTCATAGATAGATCTCTCCAAAATGAACCAAGTGGTGTATAGGGATAAGGGATATTTTGGAGTGGTGGCAAGGGGATTTGCAGCGACAATGCAACGAGCTGTAAGAAGACATCCTTTGGGAATAAGGGATATTCTTAGAAATGAAAGAATAAGTGTGTAGAGAGTCCTTTGTGAAAGAGTCTATGCTTTAGCAAAGGAGGTATTCAAAGTTGGAAAGGTTCTTGTTACAACTGTTGAAAGAGTGAATGTAAAAATGTTGATGACAGATTTTTGCTTTAATTTGCATCAAATGAGGACGCTAAAATCCAAAGGAACTATTTAGGATAGCGGAAGCTATCTTAAAAATAACAAAATATTGAAGAAAAACATGGAAAACAGATAGAATAGAGGTCAAATATCAACCAGAAGAAACAAGATTGTTTTTCAAAAATAAAAATTAAGGGTTAATCAGAATCCTCTATAATAATTTACTTTAGTTAAGGATAACTATGTTTTAAATATCTGGACGTTATTAATTGATATAGGGTATTTCGAATGATAGAACGTAAATGGATAGTAGTTGCAGGAGAAGAGGCTGGGCCTAAATCAAACAAGATGGGAGGAATCTGGAATGTCATTGATGCAGAAGCAATGACTCTTGCATCTCTTTTCAATTCCGGTGAAATCAAAGAAGAGAATATGCCAATAATTATAGTGGCAGGTCCCTATTATGGACACAGTGGCTCTGACTGGAACAAAGGACTAAACAGGATAACTGACATAAGTGAATTCGAGGAGTTCGATATTGATGGGGAGCTAACATCGGTTTTAGATACCATCAAAAAGTCTGGAGTAGAGGTAGTAACGGGGATTAGAAGGGTTGGTAAAACAGATATCGGTTATTTATTGTTCCAGACAGACAACTTCTGCAGGATCATAACCGAATACAAGGGCACCACGATGTCACTGGAAAGTATGATAAAAAGCGAAGCCTACGAACTAATCGGACTTGATTCAATGATGTATGAGACGATGGGCAACGGTGGGGAGTATACACATTATCTTAACCTTTCATATGCTATCTCGGAGTTCATACGCGTGCTTGCCACAGTAAAGGAAGAAAAAATTGAAAAGTATCATGACGAAGCCATCTCCGAGTTTGCAAGATCGCTCATGCCCAGAATGCAGGTCTCACTGCACTGTCATGAATTCGGTGTTTTTTATGCAATCGCAAGGCTAAAGAAACTCGGTATCCCGTTCAATACGGTGGCCACATTTCATGCAACACTTCCCGGGCGGGTGGCAGGTTATCGTTCGATCCAGAAAATACGTAGCAACGACGCTACATGGCCAGATGGTGTACCCCTTAATTTTGCCAAACTGGAATCCCTTGCAGATTATGCAGATGTGGTTACAGCTGTTGGTGATTCCACTAGAAAGGAAGCCAAGCTTTTCTATGGAATCGATTCAATACTGGTTCGGAACGGTATAGATCTCGATGTTGAGCTCACTGACTGGGACAAAAAGCAGAGATGTCTTGCAAAGATACAGACATATCTAGCAGAAAACCTGCACAAGTATCATGGAGGAGGAGATATGGATCCAGAAAAGATTGTCCCCATATTTTCGATATCGCGTATAGAGGTAGAGAACAAGGGATATCCAGATCTGCTTGATTCTCTTATGCTGCTTGACCGCATGCTGAAAAGTCAGATAGTTGCGGGACGTCTTAGTGAAGAGGTGAGGGTTGTATGTTTCCTTATCGCAGCACATGGACCAAAAAACAATTTACCCGATGGTTTTCCGATTAATCTCCCCAAGGAAGTGCTTATTGGAGAAGAACTCAGACTGCAACATATGATCGAGGAAAGAGGGCTCCAGAGTTCGAACTTGATTGGCTGTAAGAGATGCGTTGCAGCTGTACTTTATCCCCAGTGGGTATCGGACCACGATGGCGGTCTTAATCTAAATCCAGATGAACTCATGGCTGGCTGTACTGCCGGTATATTCCCTTCAAGATATGATCCCTTCCTGCTTACAGGACTTGAGGCGGGCAGAGAGTCGACCCCCAGCATTGTCAGTAAGGTTTGCGGTTTCAGTGATGCACTTAAGACGCTGAAGCGCTTGGTCATGGGTATGGGTGGTGTGATTGTGGTGGACAATATAGACCTCTCGTACAATGAGACCATTGTGGACTATGCACTTGCAATGGATTATTTCATAGACAACTATATTGATGACAAGGTCAAATACAGGCTTCTCTGTGGAGAGGCTTACCTGCTTGCTAAAGATATGAACTGGAATATGCCTACCAAAGAATATTATGAACTCCTTACAGGTGCCAAGGTTACGTAGGTATTGACCATGGCTTATGATATAGACAACAACCATCTAAGTATTGCTTTTGTCAGTATAGAATACCCACCCCGTATCTTTGGAGGACTTGGAGCATATACCATAGATATTATTAATGCATTCACCGAACTCGGGCACCGTGTTGTAATTGCAACACCCAACGAAGGCGATTCACTACCATCCTATGAAGTTGTGGATTGTGTGGATGTGTTTCGTCTTCAACCCATTTCAGACAGGAACACATTAGAACTGTTTTTATCCCAAGAGACATGGGACACTTGGGGTGATCAGGGAGTTGATTTCCTTTGTGAACTCCTGTCTTATAACCATCTTGCAGCATCTGAGATAATCAAGCTGGTAAGAAATGGTGAGATACTCGATATCTGCGTGGGACACGACTGGCTTGACCTTCCTGCTGCCATGACGATTAAAAGAGAGACTGGAATACCCACAATCTTTCATGTCCACAGTACAGAAGTGGGTCGTTCGATGGGGAACTCGAACCCCCAGATACAGCGTTTTGAGAGCAGAAGCGCAGATTACGTGGATGCAATTATCACGGTTTCCCATGCCATGAAGGACGAACTTATATTCATGGGAGTACCGAAGGATAAGATATTTGTGTGCTACAACGGTGTGGACGTAAAAAAGTTCGATCCAGCAAAAGCCCGCACTGGCAATATTGCAAAACTCAGGAAAGAATACGGTATAAATAAAAGCGATCGAGTAGTGCTTTTCATAGGGCGCCTCGAACCTGTGAAAGGTGCAGACAAACTTGTTCAGGCAATGCCTTTGGTACTTGAAAAAAATCCTAGCACCAAACTCGTTGTGGTTGGGAGTGGCACTCAGGAAGGCCTGATACGCAGTATTATCTCAGACAACAGTCTCGAAGGTTCGGTTTTGATAAATACCGATTTCCTTGCCGACGATGAGAAACTTGACCATTATGCAATGTCGGATGTTTGCGTCTTCCCGAGCCTCTACGAACCCTTCGGGATTGTAGCCATCGAGGCAATGGCAATGGGAAAACCGGTTGTAGTTGGTGCAAGAGGAACAAGCGGTCTTCGTGAAATAGTTATCACACCGCCCTCTGACAAACCCACAGGCATGCATGTGAACCCGCATGACCCACAGGATATCGCCTGGGGCATAAACACGCTTTTTGAAAGCAAAAATGAAAAAGAATGGGGTAGTAACGGACTTGAACGGGTGCTTGAGATGTTTACATGGGATACTGTTGCCAGACGCACACTGGATGTGTACAGGGAGATAATCTGTCAGGTCTATGGCACTTGAAATGTCTAATTGTTGAACTTGGGGTGTGAATTAATGTCAGAAATAAGAAAACATTATTTTCTGGATGAATACTGTATAATTGCAACAGAACGAAGTAAGAGACCATCGGATTTTGTCTCAAAGAAACTTGAGAAATCATCAGTTACCGATTGTGTATTCTGTGCTGGAAACGAGGGCAAAACACCGCCTGCAACTGCGGTCTATAAGAAAGGAGATATCTTGAAAGATACGAAAAAAGAACTTGTTGAAGGCTGGGAAGTCCGATGTATCCCGAACCTATACCCTGCAGTATCAAACGAATTTGCAAAACCTGTGTTATCTGGGTGGGAGGTTCAGGAGGGGTTTGGTTTTCATGAAGTGATCGTGGAATCCCCGACACACGGCAGGACATTATCCTCGTTCTCAGATAATGAAATCGAACTACTTATGCAGGTTTACAGGGATCGCCTATACTACTATCATTCCAAGAAAAATATCCAATACGTATCGCTTTTTAAAAACTGGGGCGAGTGTGCCGGCGCATCCCTAGAACATATTCACAGTCAGCTTATTGCCCTACCGATACTGCCGCCGGTTTTAAAACGTGAACAAGCTGCTATCCACGCTGTAGATGGATGCCCGTACTGCCATATGATCGAAAAGGAAACAAAATCCGAAAGGATGGTGCGTGAAAATAAAGATTTTGTAGCAATAGCACCTTATGCTTCGAGATATCCTTTTGAGGTTTGGATACTACCAAAACATCATGTAAATCATCTCACTAACTGCACCGCTGAAATGCTGCGCTCACTTGGTGAAATGATAAGGTTCGTGCTTTTAAAGTACGAAGATTTACTCGGCTTTCCGTCGTATAATTACATGTTCTATGGGATTTTTGGCGACGATTCATACCACTTGAACATGAGATGCCATCCAATACTATCAACGCCTGCAGGATTTGAAAAGAACACCGATATTTACATCAATACCGTGACACCCGAAGATGCGGCATTGTATCTGAAATTCGAATAAATCGTTAAAAAAGGATGAAATCAACTTCCAATTTTATATTTTATGGATAAAATGTACAGATGACAAAACTTAGAATCGGAATGTTTGCATGGGAAAGTCTGCATTCTGTAAAGGTAGGTGGAATTGCACCTCATATCTCAGAACTTTCAGAGTCACTTGCGTCAAGAGATCACGAAGTCCACATTTTTACTCGTAATGGCGGTTTTCGTGATTATGATAAAATAAATGGTGTGCATTACCACAGGGTGAACCACGACCATTCTGGGAGTATCGTGCATCAGATGGACCGAATGTGTGATGCAATGTACTGCAGGTTTCTGGATGTTAGAAGTAAATATGGCGAGTTTGATGTTCTGCACGTTCATGACTGGCATCCGATCAATGTCTTGTACAGGATAAAAAACCATTTTGACCTTCCCTTTGTTATCACTTATCACAGCACCGAATGGGGTAGAAACGGAAACCAGTATGGAGGATGGTGGGAAGCGCAGGAAATCTCGCATAGGGAATGGCTTGGCGGGTACGAAGCAAAGGAAGTAATCGTAACATCCTCGGTTTTAAAAAACGAAATCCAACACCTCTACCAGATACCGGATTACAAAGTGACCATTGTCCCAAACGGAATATACTCAGGTAAGATACGAAAGGACGTTGATAGTGGTAAGATCAAGAAAGAATACGGAATACATCCCCTTGCACCGGTGGTACTTTTTATAGGACGTATGAGTTTCCAGAAAGGTCCAGACATGCTTGTAGAAGCGGTTCCCAAAGTACTTGATCACAGATGGGATGTGAAATTTGTGTTTATCGGGGAAGGGGAAATGCGCATGCATTGTGAGGATTTGGTACATAGGTTTGGTGTATCTCATGCCTGTCATTTTCTTGGATATGCACCGGATGAGATTGTAAGGGACTGGAACAATGCCTGCAGCTTTGTATGTGTTCCGAGCCGCAACGAGCCTTTCGGGATAGTCGTGCTCGAGGCATGGGATGCCGGAAAGCCGGTTGTTGCCACAGATTCTGTGCAGCTTGTTGACAATTTTAGAACAGGAATAACAGTATACCAGAATTCAGATTCCATTGCATGGGGTATCAATTATATTCTTGATGGGCTGTCCACGAACACAATGGGAAAAGAAGGACAACTATTGGTAGAAACTAAATATGATTGGAAAGAAATCGCAAAAGCGACGCTGGAAGTATACTGCAAAGTCGTATAGTTGTTAAAAGCCATCCTTCAATTTAGGAATCGGAATCCTCTTCATCGTTTTTGTAGCTATCTGAGCCCACCATGGCAGCTGCAATGGAATCTATGCCATCCAGCCATTCTGCCACAAAACCGTAGGGAACATCTTCAAGAGCATCTTGGGGGAAACTTTTTCCGTTGAGTACTAAAGCACCGATCTCAGCCACGTATCCTATTGCAAGATGAATGTCCTCTGAAGCTTCGGCACCCAGTGCCGCTTTTATTAGGTCTTCTATTTTTGCATTCTTGTCATATGCATTCTGTATATAGCATTCACAGGAAGCAATTCCGCCCATGAGCGACGTCTGGAGAGAATCGATCATAAGGTCGATATCATCAGAAATCGGTTCAAGTTCTTCTAAAACAATATCCCTTATCTGTGATATTATGCTAAATGCATCCTCTTCTGAAAGTGCGTGTCTGTCATATTTTGAAATGACTTTCAAGCATGCAAGAATTACATCATCCTCCATGTTCACAAACAAAGCGCCTTCTTTTCCTGATTCTTCCTCAGATTCATTGAATTTAAAGCCGCTTTCCTTTACCTGGTTGAGCCAGTTGTTCCAGCGATCTTTTGTATAGAATTCTTGATGGATTTGCTCTTCTTCCATATCAGGCATTTGGATACCTCATTTTTGTTTTTTGATTGTATTATAAAATTATGTACTCAACGAAAATCCAACCTGACGAAGGATTTTCTTGTATTGATCAACTGTTTAATTGATAATCACTTTTTTTACTGTTAAACATGTTTGTGAAAACTACAACTTCAGTTCTACTTTTTTCAGGGAATATCCCATGGCACACTCATTATCGATGTTTCCCAGAACATTGGTGATAGTACATTTATCGCCATTTATGAGACCCAGAGGGTGACAGAGTTCATACATGCTACAATCGAATTCGTTACATTTTACAGGTTCGTACCTTATTCTAGCACCTTCAACCGCTTTTCTTGAACCGATTGTTGTTATCACCGGAGATTTGACAACTTCTACGACAAGCACACCTTTGTCATGAATAAAGCATTCATGAAGAACACCGTGACGCACATTTATAATCCCGTACCTTCGTCCTTTTTCAAGGTTCATACAGGTGTTTTTCATTTTACACTTCTGGCACTCCTTTGTTTCACCTTCAAATATAAATTCAACACCTTCTTTTGCAAGCCGGGATCCAATAAGCGTAATTAGAGTATCATTATCATCCATTTTGTTCATCACCCTGGAAAATTATACAATCACTTTAGTAATTTTGGCGACTTTCTCTGCAGCACCGGGGGTTAAACCGGTTCCGAGTATTGTATATCTGTCTGGCCGAATCGTATGTGCAAGAACAAGCGCCTCTAATATATACTTATCTTCAATATTGAGTTCATCGGCGTTCGTAGGTGCTCCAATCGTCTTTAATCCATCCCTGATTTTTTTCCAGTCACCGCCGTGCAAGTACATCATCATTATCGTGCCAACGCCACATTGCTCGCCATGAAGGGCTGGCTGTGGTGCAACCATATTTAGTGCATGGCTGAACATATGTTCCGAGCCTGATGCAGGTCTTGATGACCCTGCAATGCTCATGGCAACACCACTTGACACCAATGCCTTGATAACCATTCGTACGGAACTCTCGAGTTCGGGTTTTATTGACTCGGCGGAATCGAGTATTATCTGTGCAGTCATTATTGAAAGAGCTGCAGAATACTCACTGAACGGTTCATTCCTCAACCGGTATGCCAGTTTCCAGTCAAGAACTGCCGTATAATTTGCGATTATATCGCCGCATCCCGAGGCAAGAAGATTATATGGTGCCTCAGCTATGATCTCGGTATCTGCAATAACGGCCATAGGCGAGTTTGCAGGAATTGATGTGGTTTTACCTTTATGGATAACCGATGCTCTGGATGATACGATTCCGTCATGGGATGCAGCTGTAGGAATACTCAAAAAAGGGATATTAAGTTCTGTGGCAGCAAGTTTTGCCACATCAATGGACTTCCCACTTCCCACACCCAATAAATATGCGCTGTTATTTTTGAATGCTAAGTCTTTGATACGTTTTACTTCTTCCAAGGATGCTTCATTTGCGATTTCCATATCCACATAATAGCCACGATCCTCGATTGCATCATATATTATGTCGCCTGCTATCTTTTTTGTATAATTGCCTGTTATGATAAACGCATTATTACCAAGTTTCAGGTCATCGCATACCTTTACTACATCATTGATTACACCATGTCCCGTGACAACATCCCTGGGAAGCTGCATCCATTTAGTTCTACTATTTGTTTTAATCAAATCGAATACCTGCATACAAATTTTATATCATTGCTGAATAATATAAGGACATTATTATATTATGTTATCTATGACAGTCCATACAAACCGAAATGCACAGTCCATGGTATAAGTATTATTAACTATTAATCCTATTAGGAGATTCCTGTACTGGTGTACAGCGAACGGATTAACTATGACCTCCTTGATAGATAAAATTTCGCAATTTGTAAGCACATATTATGTAGATCCTATCATATATGATAGCGGATACAATCCTGTAAACACGATCACCTGGGCACTTGTACTGGGTATATGTATTTTTGGTGTCTTGATGTTGCTTGAAAGGATAAAGGTTACGATTGATGAACGTTTCATTTTTTCTGTTATACCTTTTGTTGTTGCAGGTTCGTCCCTTCGAGTCATCGAAGATGCAGGCATGTTCAGACCACCTGTCCAGTACTTGTTCATAACACCGACAATCTATTTTGTGGTATTTGCCGTAACAGCGCTTTGCCTACTGGTTTCAAGGTGGTTAAAGAATGCAGGAAAAGTAAAAGATTTTCATGCAACATTTGCGTCGTTTGGAATTGTATGGTTTGTTGCAAATATTCTCGTGCTGCTTTATGTGGAAAACATAATCCACCCATTCGTACCGTTTTTGATACTGAGTAGCGGAACTTTGATCACTTTTTTGGTCTATAGACTCACGGATTATAGCGGTTTTGCGCTTTTTTCGAACCGTTTGAACCTCTCCATCATGTGGGTGCACTTGCTGGATGCATCGTCTACAATTGTTGGCATTGACATGCTTGGATACTATGAAAAGCATGTTATACCAGCATATCTTATCGACCTTACAGGAACTGCAATTGTCATGTACCCATTGAAACTTGCGATTTTTTTACCAATTCTTTACTTGCTTGATACCCAGTTTGATGAGGATGATAAATCGCAAACATTAAAGACTTTCGTAAAGATGGTAATCATTGTACTGGGATTATCCCCAGCATGCAGGAACACCATCAGAATGACACTTGGGATTTGAGTATTATGGACTACATTAATAACGAAGAAGTGGAAGGTAATTATTTTAGATCCATCCAGAAGCAGCTGTTAGTTGTTGTATTTTTATTTGTATTATCAACCATATCAGGATATGTTTTTTCGTCCATGAATCCGGAATCTGCCGAAAATTTGATTGAAGAGGCGGGAGGAATTGCTGATATTATCAAGGATATGTCGCCTATCGGGATAATGCTGTTCATTTTTTTCAACAACGCAGTGAAAAGCTTACTTGCGATACTTCTTGGTGCTGGTTTTGGTTTACTACCTATTCTGTTTATCACATTCAACGGTTATATAATAGGCGTTGTCTTTTATGTTGTGTCCAGAGAAAATGGGTTTGCATATGTGTTATCTGCAATTTTGCCCCATGGCGTAATCGAACTTCCCATGATCCTTATATCCGCAGCAATTGGCTTTAGAATCGGATACGAGACATACTGTGCAGTGACCGGCAGACAGACAAACATCAGGCAGGAGTTCATGTGTGGGGTTAAATTCTATTTTCGTTGGATAATGCCTTTGTTGTTTGTAGCGGCATTTATTGAGACTTTCATTACACCATTATTTATCCTGATGATGTCGTAGCCAAAGATATTATTTTTTGGTTTTATGCAATATTTGCAGAAAGCCGGAATCAAACCTTTTATTTAGTCCAAAAATCATTATGACATAAAAAAGCGAGGGAAGAACATGATTGATAGGAAAGAGATCATTGAAATTGTTGAAGGTTATGATACGGATAATCTTAAGATAGGAGCGGTAGCGTCTCATTCTGCACTGGACGTCTTTGATGGTGCAGTAGAAGAGGATTTCAGGACGCTTGCAATATCTCAGGCAGGGCGTCAGGATACATACACGAAGTATTTCAAAGCACAGAGAGATTCATCTGGGAAGATTATCCGTGGTATTGTTGATGAGGATGTGGTGTACAGTAAATTTAATGAGATACTTCTCCCTGAGAACCAGAAAATGTTGGTCGATGAAAACGTATTGTTTATTCCGAACCGCTCGTTCACTTCCTACTGCAGCATTGATGATGTGGAAAATGAATTTGTTGTGCCTCTTGTAGGGAGCAGGAACCTGCTGCGCAGCGAGGAACGAGGGATGAAGGGTGACTACTACTGGATACTTGAAAAGGCCGGTCTTCCATTCCCTGAACGAATCGACGATCCTGAGGATATCGACGAACTTGTCATGGTGAAACTGCCACATGCTGTAAAGAAACTTGAACGTGGCTTTTTCACTGCAGCAACTTATCAGGAATATCTTGAAAAATCAGAGGCACTGCTGAGCAGGGGTGTCATTACTGCAGAAGCACTTGAAAAAGCCAGGATTGAGAGGTATATCATCGGTCCGGTATTTAATTTCGACATGTTCTATTCGCCCATCGAGACCGAGATGAGCAAACTTGAGATTCTCGGCATTGACTGGCGATTCGAGACCAGTCTGGACGGGCATGTGCGTCTTCCAGCTCCCCAGCAGATAACACTTGCTGAACACCAGCTCACACCTGAATACACGGTCTGCGGACACAATTCCGCTACGCTTCGGGAATCACTGTTGGAAGAGGTCTTCAGGCTTTCTGAAAAATATGTCGAAGCTTCCCAGAAATACTATGACCCTGGTATTATCGGGCCTTTCTGTCTCCAGACGTGTATTGACAAGGACCTGAATTTCTATATCTATGACGTTGCACCTAGGGTCGGGGGTGGGACCAATGTTCACATGTCAGTAGGGCATCCCTACGGCAACACACTGTGGCGTAAACCAATGAGTACCGGACGGCGCGTTGCGTTTGAAATCAGGCGAGCAATTGAAAGCGGGCAGCTTGGGGAGATCGTAACATAGACAGTATTTCAAAAAAAGCCGTGCCCATAGAATAGAACACTTAAAATATGGAATTTTTCAAGTTTATTTTATGCTAAGCAAAAAAGACACGAGAATTCTTAATACAAAAAAATTCAAGACCTCTTATTCCAGATATTGCAAAGCAAGTGAATCTGAGTGAAAACGGGGTTAGATACCGATTTGGAATATTAGAACAAGAGTGGTATATCCAGAATTACGTAGTCTCGATGAAGCATAAAAAATTTCGGAAGAAAAATTTGCTTTTTTAACTTGTAAGCCGAGAAATCCCTTTTC
>JAFGOO010000112.1 GCA_016926455.1 Methanosarcinaceae archaeon
AATAGAGAACATACTAATGTTGTGTTGGGATATTACGCCTCTCATCCCCCATCTTACGAAAGGAGACTTCTCGGCTTAAAAGTTAAAGGAACTCACAGAAGAACAGAAAAATAATGGAATTCTATTGACCAGTTGTATAGGTGGAGCTTTGCTAAAAGGCGATTACCTTGAGAAAATAAAGAGTGTTGGATTCAAAGTCAAGATTTTATCAGAAACCAAAAATCTTACTGAACAGCAAACATGCGAACTCGATTTTGAGAGCCTGAACATCGAGGCAACAAAATCTAATTGAGATATGAGTTATGCCAATATATTTATTCAGTTTCCCTTCATTTATTAAGATGTGAGATTATGCTCTGTGTTACTGGCGTTTCGTACTTTCTCCAGCTGTCTTCATCAATCTAGGGCATGGACACTACAGATGCTCCACTTCTTGAACTGAGCTTGTAGGAGACGATTGATTCCTGAATGATAGTGGTGTCAGTGGTACCCACAAGATTCACGACCTCGATTTCATGGAGGAAACTGTTGATAGCCCCGCAGAGGTATCTCATTCCGGTAAGTCAGGACCACCTTGGAACCAACTATTTTTCGGAAACCTCCAGTACCCAAAACTCCGTTTTCGTGACTACTCCCCTCACTGAAGTGGCGGGCATCTATTGAAATTTCGAAGATATTTTAATTCCAATATCAGAATTTTAATAGCAGCATTATGATCTCTATTGAGAGTAAGACCGCAATAAGTACAATGGTGTATTCTCTCTGATAGATCTTTTTTTAACTATTTGACCACAACCAGAGCATATCTGAGACGTATTACATGGATTGACAAACTCCACACATTTAAGCCCATTTTACCTTGTAAGACGTTATAGATATCAATTTGCTTCATGCTAATGTATACATATGATAACCATAAGTATGTTAATGTTTCTTAGGAAGTTGATGACCTGTATCCCACCTTTGAAGAGGCGAAGATTAGCACTTATTTGCTTCTAAAAGGATTACCACATTTTCATACTGTTTGAGTACGAAGACCACCTTTTTCAAAAGGTAGATGAATTACGTCAAATATCTGTAGTCACATATATCTGACATCAAACCATATATAACATTGTTACCCTTTAGGCTCATTAGGTTTTGTAACGATTACCATCCTATATAAGTACATTTAAAGCCGATTGAGTTAGGAATAGAACACAGTAGGCAATATTTAAAGCCTGTGGAGAACTCAGCGGGTGTTCTTTGAAGCAGGAATCCAGCCGATTTACTGGGTAACAGTTTATGTAATTTCAAAGGAGGATTTTTGAATGGAAAAAGCCACATTTGCAGCAGGCTGTTTCTGGGGTGTTGAGGCAGCTTTTTACAAGGTAAAGGGAGTGATATCCACAAAGGTAGGTTACACTGGCGGAGATGTAAAAAATCCAAGTTATCATGACGTATCAACCGGAAAGACTGGACATGCGGAATCCATTGAGATCCTCTATGACCCTTCCATGATATCATATGAAGAACTACTTGATATGTTCTGGAACATCCATGACCCAACAACCCAAGACCGACAGGGACCTGATAAAGGTTCGCAGTACAGGTCCGTTATATTTTATCACAACGAAGATCAGAAAATAACGGCATTGGATTCAAAGAAGAAACTGGAGGAATCAGGAAAGTATAAGAAAAAGATCGTAACAGAAATAATCCCTGCCTTGGAATTCTATCCTGCGGAAGAATACCACCAAAGATATTTTGAGAAAATAGGTTTTGCTAGATAAAAAACCTAATGAATTTATCGAAAAATCTAAAACGAATTATTTTTAGAGTTGTTTAATCCTTCTGTGCACCTTCGGGTAGAAGAACTGTTTGAAAGCCTCGATGGTCTCAGAGAATCCCTCTCCTTCCAATTCCTCAGCCACATGCTTCAGTTCCTCAGGTATGGCAATGTGCTGGGGGCAGGTCTCAATGCACTTACCACACTCCTGACAGAGAGATGCAGTCGCCTTTTCACCCATGACACCACCAAGCTGTCCTGCATAAAACATCCGTACCATCTGGATATTATTAGATAAAAACAGGTCATTGTATAGTTCAAAACAATTTGGAATGTCCACACCGTACGGACAGGGCATGCAATACCTGCATCCTGTACATCTGACTTTCATTATTCTGCGATAGGTTCCTGCCACTTCAGCAACAACCTCACGCTCTTCTGGGGTTAGTGAACCTGCTTCGGAATTGGAGGCAATTCTGATGTTCTCATCTATATGTGCCTCATCGTTCATGCCTGAAAGAACAACAGTGACCTCCGGGTGGTCCCAGACCCAGCGAAGCCCCCATTCGGCAGGTGTCCGCTTCACAGGTGCTTTGTCCCATATTGCCTGTACTTCAGGCGGAACCACTCTGACCAGATTCCCTCCTCGGAGTGGTTCCATAATCAGCACTCCAAGCCCCTTATCTGCCGCATATCTGAGCCCTTCGGTACCTGCCTGATTCTCTGTATCCAAATAATTGTACTGGATTAGGCACATAGTCCAGTCATACGCATCAACGATCTCCTTGAATGTATCCCTGTCGCCGTGGAAAGAGAAGCCTGCGTACCTTATCTTCCTATCGGCAAGGGCAGAGTCCAGAAACGAAAAAACATCAAGTTGTTGCATCCTGTCCCAGCTTGACCTTTCAAGCCCATGAACAAAATAATAATCAATATGTTCGGTCTGCAATTTTCCAAGCTGCTCTGCTAGCAGGTGGTCCATATCCCCTCTTTTCTCTACAAACCAGGTGGGAAGTTTTGTAGCCAGCCTTATTTTTTCACGGTATCCATCAGATAGTGCACGTCCAAGAAAAGGCTCGCTTTGTCCCATGTGATAGAGATAGGCGGTATCAACGTAATTCACACCCTGGTCAATGGCATGGCGAAGCTGTCGTGTTGCACGCTCCTCATCGATCTTGCCATCCGTCTCCGGCAGACGCATACACCCGAAACCCAGTATTGAGAGTTTATCCCCATTTTTCTTTATCTCCCTGTACAGCATTTTCGACACGTTCCTTTAGTATTAATTTATCAGTTATCAAAATCTCTTATTACTTGTGAATTACCACCCTATATATAGTGTGACTTCCTGCTTCACTCTTTGAACCATTGTTATCAAGTCCACAGGATCATCCCTCCTTTCCGAAGGTGTCAAATACCGATTAAATTCTGCTTATCTAAAGCAAACTTCTTGATATTAATAATGGAATTGATACTCCAATCATGTTATATATTACAATCAGGACAATCCCAGCCTATATCTGCAAGTGTCAGGTCTTTATTGTGAAATCCGCATACGTTACAGATTCTAGTTGATAGTTCAAATTGACCAATACATAAAATTGTCTTTCCATACCATTCAGCTTTATATTCGAGTTTAGTTACGAAAGAACTCCACTAGGCATCCACTATATGTTGTGCAAGACAATGATTTTTCAACATAGCAATAACATTTAAGGATTGCAATTCTAAAGCTTGATTTTCGCCTATCAGCTTAGAGCATAATTTATGTTGAAAATCAGTTTTATGATTCCTTATTTCCTCATGAAGTTTTGATACTGCAAATATCCAGTTAGCATATTATTTAATCTAAAATTTGATTTCCTTTTCTAAAGCCCAATTATAAATTAACCTACACGAGCCGAAATGTTTAAAGAACATCTCTTCCTGCTCTTTTGATTGATACATTCTATATTTGTAAGCTTTCAACATAGATATTTTTTTTATAAATACTTATAATTTATGTTAAATTAAATTAAAAAAATGTATTGTATAATAGACGTAATTCATCCACCGTTTAAAAAAGGTAGTCTTCTTAACGGTGATAAAACTGATAAGTTTCAAAAAATAGGAAACCACGCAATTTATCTATTTATAGTCTCAATATGTTGTTGATGTTCAACAAATCACGTAGATACCTGACCATCTTCAGGGTCTTTTTGAAGTATAACCTTTTTTCCCTAGTGTACAAAGACATACACAAGAACTATATCTCGAACATGAAATGCACCTGCAGCCTTGATATGGAAAACCGTATGAATGCCGAAAAACTCCGTAGTGCCTTTGAAGAACTTGGACCAAGTTTCATAAAGCTCGGACAAATGATAAGTAAACGCCCGGACCTTGTTCCACATACTTACGTGATGGAACTTGAAAAACTGCAGGATAAGGTCCAGCCTCTGGAATTTGAGAGGATGCGGGAATCCTTCGAGAATGAATGTGAGTGTTCAGCCACTGTAAATAAGAACACTATATCAGGCGTCAATTATGGTTCACAGGACATCTTGGACATCTTCGATGAATTTGAAACAGAACCAATTGCAAGTGCATCTATTGGACAGGTATACAGGGGTGTTTTGAACGGTCAGAAGGTTGCAGTGAAAATCTCCAGACCAAAACTCATTGACAACATCAACCTTGACCTTGCAATCATAGATGACCTGAAGCCCATCATAGTAAAGGTCATGGGACTTGGCAGTAACTTCGATATCAATGCTTTCCTTAGGGAGTTTCGGGAACTGCTCACCAACGAACTGGACTACAGAATCGAAGCAAGGAACATGATGAGATTCTATGAAAACTTGAAAAACTATGAGAATGTCATTGTACCCCGCGTATACAGGAACTACAGCAAGGAGAACATCCTTGTTATGGACTTCATTGAAGGAAAAATGGTCAAGGACCTTGGGGATGCTGACCTGGAAGAGAGAAAAAACTACGCAAAACAAATTGCTGCCATTTATCTCAAGCAGGTATATATCGATGGTTTCTATCACGGAGACCCCCATGGTGGGAACATCGTTGTGAAGGACGGGAAGATCGCATTCATTGATTTTGGAGCAATGGGAAAGCTTGACAGTGAACTGAAACGTGATATGCTTAACCTGTTCTACGGAATATATATACAGAATGTGGACCTTGCGACGGATGCCTTTTTGAAGATTGGGAAGACACGAAAGGAGGACATCGATCTCGGCAGGTTCAATCGTGATATGGACACCCTGATAGCAGAACAGAAGTACGGAACAGGAGAGAGACAAAGTGACAACTATGCCAAGCTGGCCCTCAAATACAACCTGTCGCTCCCAAGTGAGTTCTCGACACTTGAAAGGGCGCTTGTGCTGATAGAATCCGTATGTTTAGATCTTGACCCTGACTTCAACCTCCTTGACGTTGCCAGACCTATCACATCCCAGGCGATCACTGACCGCTATTCCCTCAAGAAAGCTGCAGAAGGGATACAGCTTGAAGGAGACAGGTACCTTGAGATATTAAAGAACTATCCTTCTGATGTCACTGATATTATTGAGACCATTCGAGGATTCGGTTATGAAAGGAGAGAATCAAAAAGCGATGTTATGAGAATGTACAGCATCATGGGTGAATTTTCGAAGAACGTTTTTATTTCCGTGGTCATAATAGCTTCCACATACTTTATCCTGAGAGGTGATGGGTATCTGCCTTCTCTTGGAATTTTTGGTTTTATGGGTGGGATTTTACTGGGAACACGATCATTCAGGAACAGATGATTTTCTTTGTATGCTGACAGTTACAGCTATAAGGATGAAGGTCAAATAGTTCATCGATATATTTAATATGACTTTTCGTGTCAATCATCGGGGGTTCTAAAATGAGTGTTGATCTAAACATAAAGGTAGGTGGGGCTGCAGGTCAGGGGATACAGACCATTGGTATGATACTTGCTAAAACTTTCAAAACGAGTGGGTTCTATGTTTTTGCTACCCAGTTTTACCTTTCCAGAGTAAGAGGCGGTCATAATACATTCCAAATACGAGTCAGTGATACTCCTGTAATAGCAATGACGGAAAATGTTGATATACTTATAGCCCTTGACAGGACTTCAATCGATGAGCACCTTAAAGAACTATCTAATGGTATCGTGATAGTTGACAAGGACACTGTTGAACTTGAAGATGTCTCTGATTCTATTTTCCATGTACCAATATTGAAAATAGCAAAGGATGTCAGTGGCAACAGAATATATTCCAATACCGTCGCAATAGGTGCTGCCCTTGGGCTCATGTGTTTTGATTTTGACCATCTTGCAGGGGTTCTTACCTCTACATTCAAAAAGAAGGGCGAAGAGATCATCGATAAGAACATCGAGGCTGCACGTTCAGGATATGAATATGCAAAAAAGAATTACCCATCTGGTTGCAAATTCTTGATAACTGAACCTAAGAAAAAAGATAAACTGATGCTTGTATCCGGGAACGATGCTGTTGCAATGGGTGCTCTTGCTGCTGGCGTGCAGTTTCTTGCTGCCTATCCTATGACACCTTCCACCGGGGTCATGACCTTTATTGCATCTAAAGCCGATCGTTTTAATGCAGTGGTGGAACAAGCAGAGGATGAAATCGCAGCTCTTAACATGGCCCTTGGTGCTTCTTTTGCAGGTGCACGTTCGATGACAACAACCTCTGGAGGAGGTTTTTCCCTGATGGTTGAAGCTTTGGGTCTGGCGGGTATAACCGAAACCCCTGTAGTTATCTTCCTGTCCCAGCGCCCGGGTCCTGCCACAGGACTTCCTACCATGACCGAACAAGGTGAACTGCAATTTGTATTGAACGCTTCACAGGGTGAGTTCCCGAGATGTGTCCTTGCACCCGCTACCCCTGAAGACTGTTTTTATCTAACAGCCGAAGCATTCAATATAGCCGATAAGTACCAGATTCCGGTTTTTATCATGAGCGACCAGTATCTCGCAGATTCCCTTTTTACTTGTGAAAGGTTTGACCCGTCAACGTTCCTGATAGAGCGACACCTTCTTCATGCTAATGAATACGAGTCCACTCAGGGAAAATACAGGCGATATGCATTCACTACTATCGGTATTTCCCCCCGTGCGATTCCAGGCCAAGCAAATATACTAGTGGTTGCTGATAGCGATGAACACGATGAGTTTGGACATATTGACCAGACCCCTACAAACCGAATAAGTATGAATGACAAGAGAATGAAGAAAATAGAACATTTGAAGAAGATAATGTCTGCACCCCAGGTATATGGGGCCGGGAATTCACAGGTCACGCTCATCGGCTGGGGTTCTACCTACGGACCGCTCACCGAGGTGGTAGATATGCTTACAAAAGAAGGGCATTCAGTGAACCTTGTTCATTACACAAACATATACCCCCTGCCGATTATACCAACAAAGGAGTTCCTTGGAAGATCTAAGAAAACGGTCTGCGTTGAAAATAATGCAACCGGACAGTTTGCCAGAGTGCTCAAAGAATATGCAGATATATCTGTTTCTGAAAAGGTGCTGAGGTACGATGGTAAACCATTCAGTCCGGAGTTCATAATACGTTCCCTGAAAGATAAGGGGGTGATATGAATGGTCAGCATAGAGGATTATGGTGAATTTGATACCGAGTGGTGTCCTGGGTGTGGGAACTTTGGAATCCTCAAAGCTATCAAGCAAGCTCTTGTTGACATTGGGAGGGCGCCGCATGAAGTTCTCATTGCATCCGGTATCGGACAGGCAGCCAAGCTCCCACATTATATGAACTGCAACCTTTTCAACGGGCTTCATGGGCGTTCTCTTCCGCCAGCGACAGGTGCAAAGATAGCGAACCATGAACTGACGGTGCTTGCTGTTACCGGAGATGGTGACTGTTATGGCGAGGGCGGGAACCACCTCATACATGCCATTAGAAGGAATCCGGACATTACCCTAATAGTGCATGATAACCAGATATATGGCCTTACCAAAGGGCAGGCATCCCCTACAACTGAGATTGGTATGAGAACAAAAATACAGACGCATGGCGTGTTCAATATGCCCCTGAACCCACTGGCACTTGCGATTTCACTTGACTGTTCGTTTGTCAGTAGGGGATTTGCAGGTGATGTCCCGCACCTTACGGAACTCATCACGAGGGCTATAAGGCACAGAGGCTTTTCACTGATTGATGTGCTCCAGCCGTGCGTATCCTTCAATAAGCTGAACACCTTTGCCTGGTATTCTGAAAGGGTCTACAAACTGGAAGAAGAAGGGTACACCCCGAACGACAGGGTCAAAGCATTCGAAAAATCCCTTGAATGGGGTGATAGGATACCTCTTGGTGTGTTATATATGCATGAGAAGCCCACATTTGAAGACCATCTTGAGGTGCTACACTCAGGGATGCTGATAGCCCATAAACCCAAAACAGAACTTGTAAATGAACTAATTGATGGTTACATCTAACCATCAATCAATTCATTTGATGTCTAAAAATCTAAAAAATAAATTAGTTCAATGGAATTTGAACTCTTCTTAATTGCTTTTTTTATACACTGAGAGAGTTCTTAAACAGCATAGCCCTGCTTATCCAGACCTTTGGCTCAGAATCCGATTTCAAGCCTGCTTCATTGGCCTTCCTGATGATATCTTCATAACGTGAGCGAGATACATGCATTTTTGGTTCAACGAGTAGGAAGGAGGCATCAGGTTTGAGGATATCCCGAATCTGCATAAGAAATTTTCTGGTATCTAGTACTTCATGCACCATCCAAAATGCAAGTGCAAAATCCACTTTCTCGGTAATTCCAAGTTGATCCTCTTGAGATTGATGTAGCTGAATACGGGATTGCAGACCAGCCTTTTTTGCATTATGGTTTAATTTATTGAGCATCCCTTTTTGAATATCTACAGCTATAACCCTGCCATTTTCACCAACCAGTCTCGACATAGGGAGTGTGAAAAAACCTAGACCGCATCCAATATCTATAACTGTCTGACCCTCATGGATATACCTGTCTAGTAGTTCTTCAGGATTCTGAAGATAACGCCTGACCCTGTTATCCAGTAAAAACGAAATGTATGAAGGACAAACTTGCTGGTCCCTAAATAATAATTTCCTGAAGATTTGAGGCATATATTCTCCCTTTAGTTCTCTATTTATGCAATTGCTATTTAATACTATTACTAAATAAGGATCATGCAAAGATTTGATATTTTTAAAAAAAAAGGTTGAAGTTGTCCATTCTGCAGCCTTGCCTACCTTTTGCTGATGTGGTTATACCTAATAAGATATTTGCATGATTGTACGCCCGGAAAGGTCGGAAGACAGAGAAAAGATCAGAAAGATCAAATCTGAAACATTTGAAACTCATGATTAGGCAAATCTAGTGGACTGGTTAAGGGAAAGTGGTGTTCCCCTTATCTTACTGGTTGCCGAGGAGGATGGCGAGCTTCCCGGTCACATACTTTTTAGCACTGTCTCATTGAGAGGCAGCCAGAAAGCCCATGACTTTATTTGTGGAATGAATGGCGTGAACTAAAACAATATGCAGACTCTATTATATATTTGGCACAGATATACTCCAATGATGATTTGCAAAAGATGAACTCATAGCACACAGTGTAAAATATTGGGTACCACATTATATGGTGCCCTAAATATCGATGATAAATTTGGAATATGTCTGATGCTATCCTAGCTATAAGAAACCAGACAGAATGTTCATTACAAAATTCACGATCTTCATTTTGACAGATATCGGATTGATGACTAATTCCCCATTCTCCCATGCATTTACGAGTTCTGTGGCAGGGTCGGCTGAATTATATACCCTATTAATCGTATTTTCATATACCTCCACTTCCACAGAAATGCCCTCTATCTCTTCCCCAATATAATAGCCAGTTACAATTTCATCCTCGAAATCCACGCTAAAGATTTCATTCGTGGGCTTAATTATTACTAATACATTCTCATTCTTAAACTGGGATATGAGAGAAGACATCAATTGGTCTTCTTTAAGGGTTTCATGGTTGCTGTTATAATATGCGACCATTTCTTCAACCATTGATTCAATTGTAATGTTTTCCACAGGCTCACCAGTCTCTGCCACAGATATGCCCACAGAGAATATGGAAAGGAGCATTAATATCGTCAGAATTCGCAATTGATTAAATCCTAAATTGATCTTCATATCTTATCATTCCTATTTTTTCAACAACAGAATATATATTTTTTGCTTTATTGCAGGTGCCGGTATCAAAAAGATCGGTCGCCGCGAAGTATTCCGCCCAGCACATTATCACCAATGCCGCTACTTTCACCCCTCTGCTGGAAATGGGAAGCAGCGGATATTCTGTCAGCAAACCGGGAAAAAGGCAGGCTTTGAAGATAAACAATCCCTGGACCGGTGAGGCTCGCAAGAATCATTCCTTCCCCTCCGAAAAGTGCGTTCTTGAAGCCTCCAACAAGACGGATATCATAATCCACACTCTCAGAGAACGCAGCCAGACAGCCTGTATCCACCCTCAGTGTTTCACCCGGTGCAAGTTCCTTCTTAATGACAGTACCACCTGCATGTGCAAAAGCAATACCATCGCCTGTGAGCCTCTGCAAAATGAACCCTTCGCCTCCAAAAAGCCCAGTTCCTATCCTCCTTGTCAATGCAACTTCTATTTCAATCCCGTTTGCTGCACAAAGGAAGGCATCCTTCTGACACAGGAAACGCCCGCCAAGAGCGGCAAGATCAAGTGGGATGATCTTACCGGGATAAGGAGCCCCAAAAGCAACATATTCCTTACCTTTTCCTTCATTTATAAAACTCGTGATGAAAAAACTTTCCCCGGTCACCGCACGTTTTAAGCCTTTAAACAGACCGCCGCCTGTGGATGTCTGCATCTTTATCCCTGGACCCATGTACATCATTGCCCCTGCCTCTGCACGAACCGATTCAGCGGAGTCCAGCTCGATCTCAACTATCTGCATCTCATTTCCAATGATCTTGTAATCAATAACATCTGCCATCTTAGTATCTCCTCTGCTCCCATCATATCCTTTATCGATATGGTTGACTATATGATAGTCTTGCTTAATAATTTAAAGTTTCTTATGCTTTACTTAGCCATATCCTTCAACTGGCATTTTTAGTAGCCTCAGCCCCCATCCTCCCCTCCCTCGCCTTTATTGCATACTTTAACATCACAGGTGTGGCAATAATTGAGACCACCACCATCATGACTATCGCTGAAAACACCTCGTCCCCGATGATTCCCATGTTCCTCCCGATGGATATGACAACAAGTTCGACACCTGCCCTGGGCATCATGCCTATTCCGAATATCAGGCTTTCGAGGAAATCAAAACCAATACACTTTGTTCCGGCAATACCACCCACCAACTTTCCGAGAAGTGCCATTACCACCACAAGAGGAGCAAAAATGCCGGTTGTATGCACCACGCTTAGTTCAACAGACAGACCGATATAAGCAAAGAATATCGGGACGAATATACCATAGGCAAGTCCGCTCACCTTGCTCTGCACATCATTGATCTTTGCTAAGGGAACACTTGAGAGGAACACACCTCCGATGAATGCCCCGATCACAGCATGCAGTCCAAATGCTTCTGCAAGGGATGCCGAGAAAAGCGCGATTATCACCACGAATGCAAAAATCGATTCCTTCACATGCATCTTCTGTATATATGTAAAAAGCACAGGGAAGACCTTCCAGCCCATGAGAGCCATAATGACCAGAAAAAAAAGAATCCTGAATGCAATTACCAGCATATGGAACCCGGATGGCAGCTGGTGGAAAGTAGCCATTGTGACCACTATGGAAAGCAGGAAGACCCCGATGATGTCATCAAAGATTGCAGAGGTTAGCATCATCGAACCGGGTTTGCTTGAAAGATAGTCAAAGTCTATAAGTGTCTTCACCACCACCCCAATGCTGGTTGGGCTGAATGCAACCGCCATGAACATGCTCTGCAAAAACCCCATATTGAAGACCCAACCAATCAGGAAACCAAAGCAAAAAGCAACGAATATCTGAAAAATTGTGGGAATCATAGCTTTTTTGGATGCAGCCTTAAGTTCACCAAGATGAACTTCTTTATAACCCGCTGTAAACAGCAAGAATATCGCACCAAGTTCAGCAAAAAAAGATATTATCTCGTTATCGAACTGTATCATGAAAATTACCAGAATCACACCTGCCGAGATTTCACCCAAGATGCTCGGGAATCCTATTCTCTCAGCGATTTCACCAAAAACCTTTGCAAAAAACACGATAATAAAAATCTGAAAAAGGGCATCCATTCAATTCAGGCCTCTTCTTCGATAGACTTCGTTTATGATATCCCTTTTTGAAACCACTCCAACCAGTTTTTCCTTATCTACTACATAGACGCGGTTGATATGGTGTTTCATCATCAGGTCCGCAGCATCATAAAGAGTAGTTTCAGGAACGATTGTTACAGGATGATGAGTCATGATACCTTTTGCATTCTCCGACAACGATCTTACAGCTGTCAGATGCGTATGCTTGTCACGCGGGATACGGTCAAATAGCAGCATCTCCAGAATAATATCCTGATCTATTAGACCTGTCAGTGCCCCTTCAGAATTAACAACGGGATATATGTGAAAGTTGTACTTTTTAAACAACTCAAATACATCTTCAATTGAATCTTCTTCTACTACTATGACAATGTCTGTCGTCATGATATCGTTTATACTGACCCCAGAACAATTATCTGTAATTTTCAATGAACCTTCGTCACATTCACTCCCTGTTTTAGGCAAGTGCGCTTCTTTGACTTTGTCTTTTTCACTCATAACCTTATGCCCCACATCTTCGGCTCTTTCAGGTATAATTAGCAAAGTTATTTACTCCTTCATCTTTTATTAACTTTGCACGTTCATTAGATAAAATATTAATAACATCTTCCACAATTATTATTTTAGGGGGGGTTCCACGTACAAAAAAATTATAACAGCTTTGGATGGAGGTTTTGCAGCAGAATCAGCTTCTAAATATGCAATTCTGCTTGCAAAGCATTGTGATGCTAAACTGATTGCCCTGTTCATGATAACAAAAGATCAGACCGATGATGAGACTTCACGTGGGATGAGATCTATTGAACGAGTCATAGAATGGGGGAAAGTCGAAGGAATTCATGTTGAAGGAATCACTGAACATGGACCCGTAGTACAGTCCATCAAACACATCGCCGAAATAGAAAACGTTGACCTTGTTCTCTCCTCTGCCCGTCATGAAGACCGTAAACACAGGTTTTTCGTACGCTCAATATCACAAAAACTCATGGCATCACTTTCCTGTTCAGTACTCGTTGTAAGGGTTGCACATCCTGGGAAAGCCATGCATCTTTCCAAAGTTCTCGTCCCCATTAGAAAAGGTGCTCGCCACGAAGCCGAAAGGGCCTATCTCACCTCAAAACTGGTAGATAAAAACGGGAAAGCAACGGTTCTCAGGATTGAAAAAATGGCAGGTGCAAGATCACTTCTTCTATCGGATGAAGAAAAGCATAGGATACGCGAAGAGGGTAGAAGAGAACTTAAGCCGTTTATTGACCTGCTTTCTGGATACAAGGCCTCCTCAGAAATCTCCGTCAAATTTGCGCCAAAAGCTATGGATGCTGTTCTAAAAAAAGCTGCATCAGGGCATTTTGATCTTGTGCTGCTGGGAGCCACGAAACAGGAAATCTTGAGACAGATAGCGAGGGGTAACCCGATCGAAGAGTTTTTGAAAAGGACGCCCTGTGATGTGATCGTATGGTATCCATCTAAGTATTTTAATTTAGAGCAGTGACC
Organism: Methanosarcinaceae archaeon; assembly: GCA_016926455.1. Lineage (GTDB taxonomy): Archaea > Halobacteriota > Methanosarcinia > Methanosarcinales > Methanosarcinaceae > JAFGQV01. The sequence goes on from JAFGOO010000112.1 coordinate 13,610, forward strand.
ACACATGCGTATTCAGGCAGCTGATATTGAAGATGTTTACAGGGAACTAGGCACTTCAACTCGTGGGCTTACAGAACAGGAAGCCAAAAACAGACTTTTAGAATTCGGGAAAAACAGTATCGTTCATCGCAAAAAAAAATCAGTAATTTTAAAACTGCTTCCCCAATTCACCCATTTTTTTGCAATCCTTCTGTGGATTGCAGCGGCTCTTGCACTGCTGGGAAACTATTACGAACCAGGCGGAGGGATGAACTTCCTTGCCTACGCGATTGTGAGTGTTATTTTCATCAATGCGTTTTTTACTTTCATTCAAGAATACCGTGCAGAAAAAGCTGCGGAAGCCCTGCAAAATCTGTTGCCTCATAAGGTGACCGTGATCCGAGGTGAAAAGGAAATTTGCATCGACAGCAAAGAACTGGTTCCAGGGGATGTGGTCAAACTGGCAGAAGGCGACCGTATCTCAGCCGATGCACGTATAGTCCAGCAATTCGAACTGCGCGTTAACAATTCGGCACTTACAGGTGAATCAAAACCCAAAAAGCGAACTTCTGACCCTTGCAACCTCGATCTAGTCGATAGCCCGAACATCGTATTTGCCGGGACATCCGTAACATCCGGTGCAGGTACTGCTGTCGTCTTCGCAACCGCAATGAGTACCGAGTTTGGTAAGATTGCACACCTGACGCAGACCGTTGAAGCAGAACCAAGCCCCCTGCAAAAAGAAACATACCGTGTTACTCGAATCGTTGCAAAACTTGCAACCGGAATGGGTATCCTTTTTTTTATCATGGGGACGATAATCGGCAGACCTTTCTGGGAAAACTTCCTTTTCGCTATCGGCATTATTGTTGCCAATGTCCCGGAAGGGCTCCTTCCAACGGTCTCACTGTCCCTTGCAATGGGCTCACAACGAATGGCAAAGCGCAATGCACTTATCAAGAACCTGAATGCAGTAGAGACACTTGGAAGCACCACCGTCATCTGCACTGACAAGACTGGAACCCTTACACAAAACCAGATGACAGTACGTAGGATATTTGCTAATGGAAAAATTGTGGTGGTTAAAGGCAAAGGATACGAACCCATAGGTGAATTTCAGGATGAAAACGGTGCTAAATTGGACGAGGAATACATCCTGCATCTTAAGCCGCTACTAACAAATGCAACACTCTGCAATGACTCAAAGCTTACAAAAAACGGTGAATGGAGCATCAAAGGAGATCCCACGGAAGGTGCTCTCTTGGTAGCCGCCGCAAAAGCAATTGATCTTGAAAAAGTAATAAGCGAGAACAAAAGAGTACACATAATCCCATTTGATTCTAACCGTAAGCGAATGACTACCATCAATGAAACTGTTGATGGTAAAGTTGCCTACGTCAAAGGTGCGCTTGAGACAGTACTGCCGGTTTGCACCCATGTCCTTGTGAACGGTTCAATGGAAGAGATGACAGATTCAATAAGGATTGAGATACAGGAGATGAATGATTCCTTTGCAAATTCCGCACTCCGGGTGTTGGCATTTGCCTCCCGGCAGGCTCCAGAGAAATACACGGTCGAATCGGTGGAATCCAAACTGGTTTTCATGGGTCTCATGGGCATGATCGACCCTCCGCGTGAAGAAGTGCCTGAGTCGATAAGGAAATGTAAGACCGCAGGAATCCGTACGATAATGATCACAGGGGACAACAGTGTTACAGCCGTAGCCATTGCACGTGAGATAGGGCTTGTTGAGTCTGATGACCCTGTTGTCCTGACTGCAGAGGATATGAAAAAGCTCTCACATACGGAACTCACCGAAAAACTGGCTGCGCCTGAGATCATCTTTGCACGGATGACCCCTGAGTACAAGATGGATATCGTTGATGCGCTTTCAGAAAAAGGTGAAATCGTTGCAATGACCGGGGACGGTGTGAATGATGCGCCAGCATTGAAACGTGCGGACATCGGGATTGCAATGGGCATTTCGGGCACAGATGTTGCAAAGGAGTCAGCGGACATGATCCTGATGGACGATAACTTTGCAAGCATTGTGAATGCGGTGGAAGAAGGCAGGGCTGTCTTCGATAACATCAAGAAATTCGTTACCTATATTTTTGCAAGTAACATTCCCGAGATCGTCCCTTATATCGCATACGTTATGCTGGGAATTCCCCTTCCACTCACCATCATCCAGATACTAGGTATCGATCTTGGGACCGATATGCTTCCAGCACTTGCATTGGGAACGGAAAAACCCGAGCCTGGTGTTATGCAGCGCCCTCCGCGCCCGCCCACAACAAGGCTTTTGGATAAGGCTTTGATAATGAGGGCGTATTTCTTCCTCGGTCCCATCGAGGCTCTTGCAGCAATGGCAGGATTCTTCCATGTGCTGGGCAATGGCGGCTGGATATGGGGTACTTCCCTTGCAGCATGTGATAGCCTTTACAGGAAGGCAACAACCGCTTGCATGACAGGTATTGTGGTTACGCAGGTTGCGAACGGAATGGTCTGCCGCACTGCCCGAGAAAGTATCTCAAAGATTGGTTTTTTTACGAACAGGCTGCTTCTTGCAGGTATTGTTTTTGAGATTGGACTGCAGATTATCCTTGTTTATACGTCGACCGGGCAAATGTTGCTTGGACTTTCACCGATACCAATGTCCGAATGGCTGTTCCTTGTACCCTTTGCAATACTTCTCTTCGTGGCCGAGGAGGGACGGAAGATGATTATGAGGCGCCGCGTAGGGTGAACTACTCCACGCTTACGCATGGAGCTTCTTGCTTCATTCTTTGAACCATCGTTCACAAGTTCACAAGCCCTTCCCCTCGTTCCGAAGGTGTCAAACGGTTATTAGATTTTGATTTTGGAGTGCAAAGTTCTTGATGTTGATTGCAGCATTGATATCCCTATCGTGTTCTGTATTGCATTGTCGAATAAGAAAGAGCGATTACTCGCTCTCCCTC
>JAFGOO010000113.1 GCA_016926455.1 Methanosarcinaceae archaeon
CATCAAGAAGTTTGCACTGCAAAATCAAAATCTAATAACCGTTTGACACCTTCGGAACGAGGGGAAGGGCTTGTGGACTTGTGAACGGTGGTTCAAAGAATGAAGCAAGAAGCTCCATGCGTAAGCGGGGAGTAGTTCACTGGGTGATAATTCACTTTTGAAGAGTAGCATATGCTGAATAATTCTGCTAGACGAAAGGTTAACCTATTAAACAATGATCAGACATTCTATTAACAATGCGAATACCAATTAATATTCAGGATTATTGGTAACTAGCTATCCATCCTAAAGCACTAATATGTTAAAAGACAAATTTGTTTTGAATTAATAGTAACAATAATACATCAAAAGATACAGGTTTAATGTGCGGAATTACTGGTTTTTTTAATATAAACGATGCAGTCGACTATACTTACAGAGCTCTTGCTATTCTAAAAAACCGGGGTATGGATGGTGTTGGTGCGGGTGGAGCTGATTGGTTAGTGTACTCATCTTCTCAAGAGACCCTTTATATTCCACAGTACAATATCCATATTCTCGGGCACAGGCTTCATTCTATGGTGAGCTTTGTACCCCAGCCAATTGTGTATAGGGGAAAGATTGTTGCAAACTGCGAGATATATAACTGGAAAGCACTGGACAAAAAATATGGACTTGATTCTAGGAATGATTCCGATCTCCTGATAAAATTCATGGAAAAAAAGATATCACAAGGTTCTGGTTCAAACAATATATGCTCAATCATTGAAGAAGCCCTGCGTGAAGTCCTTGGTGTCTATGCTTTTGCTTACTGGAGAGATGATAAGGTATACATCGTCAGGGATATTCTGGGTATTAAACCGTTATGGTATAGCACATCCTCCGGTTTTGCGCTTGCATCTGAGAAAAAAGTGCTGTTTTCAACGGGATATTGTGGTATTAAGGAACTGAATCCGCGTGAGATTCTTTGTTATGATATAAATGAGGATACGATTTCCAGGTACAACCGCGAATTTTTTAACATCACACCTGAAAACAGGATGCAACTCGAAACCATGCGAACAGATGTTACTAAGCTGATAACAGATTCGATATCCATACGTATCCCGGACGAGCCATTCGGAGTTCTGTTTTCAGGGGGTGTAGATTCTAGTATCATAGCATACCTTTGCAAGGAACTTGGGAAGCTGCAGGGTGTGGATTTCACATGTTATACAGCAGGATTCAAGGGCTCAAACCAGTCACCGGATATCCAGTATGCAAAAAAGGTAGCTGAAACACTTGGACTTACGTTACGGATAAAGGAGATCAACCTTGAGGAGGTGGAGGAATACCTTAGTGCTGTTATACCGCTTATTGAGGACACCAATGTTCCAAAGGTAGGGGTCGCATTGACTATGTACGTGGCCTGTCTGGCTGCAAAGGAAGACAATATCAGGGTGATGTTCTCAGGTTCGGGTGCAGATGAGTTGTTTGCAGGATATGATCGACATAGGAGGTCCACTGATATTAATAGGGACTGCTATGCCGATATTCTGAAGATATACGAGAAGAACACATACAGGGACGATGTTGTTTCTATGAACAACAATATCGAGCTTCGTGTACCGTATCTGGACAAACGGCTGGTGGACTACTGCCTTAAGATTCCACCGCGCTATAAGATTGATTCCGAACAGAACAAGATCATTCTTAGATTGGTTGGAGAGGATATTGGCATACCGCAGGAGTTTGCACTTCGAAGGAAGCAGGCTGCTCAGTACGGCAGCCGGTTCGATAGGGCGATTGCAAAGCTTGCAAAGAAAGCGAGATGTAGGACAAAGAGCGAATATCTGAGGGGTTTCTATTTAGAGCCAAACTTGAAACTTGGTGTTTTGTTCAGTTCGGGGAAGGACAGCAATTATGCCATGCATATCATGCAAAATCAAAACTATTCTATTGAATGCCTGATTACCATAAGAAGCGAAAACCCGAATTCGTACATGTTCCATACCCCGAATATCGATCTCGTTCACCTGCAAGCAGATGCAATGGATATACCGATTATTGAGCAGGTCACAAAAGGGGAGAAGGAAACCGAACTTGAGGATATGAAACAGGCGATTTTCCGGGCTCAAAAAGAATTTGGAATCGAAGGCGTTGTGACGGGGGCGCTGTATTCTAACTATCAGAGGGAACGGATCGAGAGGGTATGTGATGAACTTGGGTTGAAGGTATTCTCGCCGCTGTGGCATATCGACCAAGAGACCGAGATGCGTCAGTTGATAAAGAACGGTTTTGAGTTCATCTTCAGCAGCATTGCGGCATACGGTCTTGATAAAAGCTACCTTGGGCACAGGATAACGGAAGAGGATATTGATAGGCTTGTGAAATTGAACAAGAAGATCGGGATAAATATTGCAGGTGAGGGTGGAGAGTTCGAGAGTTTTGTTACCGATGGACCAATGTACAAAAAAAGGATTGAGATAAAAGGGTATGAGATGGTTGAGGTGGATGAGTATACTGCCAGAATTGTGATTACGGATGCAGGGTTGGTGGAGAAGTAAAAGAGGATGGTTACTTATTGTAACTGAGTTCAGAGGATAAGACAATGTGTAAAAAGATTGAAATCATTCGCGATGACATTGTCAAACAGGAGGTTGATGCCATCGTTAATGCTGCAAACAACTCGCTGCTTGGCGGCGGGGGTGTGGACGGTGCCATTCACATTGCAGCGGGACCAGGGCTTCTGGAAGAATGCCGGAAACTGAAAGGTTGCCCGACAGGTGAAGCACGGATAACGAAAGGCTATAACCTCCCTGCAAAATGGATCATCCATACCGTCGGTCCAATATGGAAGGGCGGTGATCATGGGGAAGCTGAGATGCTTGCCCAGTGTTACCAGAACTCTCTGGCACTGGCAGAACAGTATTGCATACATACCATCGCGTTCCCATCGATTAGCACAGGAGCATATGTTTTTCCTGTTGAGCTAGCCTCAAGGATTGCAGTTCAGGAAATAAAGGCTGTTCTTGAAAGAAGTGCTACTATTGAGAAAGTAATTTTTGTCTGCTTCAATAAAAAGGCATGTCAGTGCTATTCAATGGCTGTTGAGGAAATAGTTGGGAAATAATATCACAACAATAGTGAAAATCACAAAAACAATAGGTACAATCAAAGAGTTGCGATGACTGATAGAGATAATTTTAGATTATGTATTAACGTTATCATGTTATTATTAATAATTCTTTGAAACCCATCAGCTTTTTATAGAAACTATTAATTTATATTATAATTTATACATTAACTTTATTGTTAAGGTGAAACCATGACCGAAATAAAAGTACAGGAATCACAGGGAAGGTTACATATCACCCCAACTTTGACAGTTTACTCTCCTTTATGAAAAGAATGTCTTCTCTTTAGGCCAGAATTTTTCATTTTTTTACCATGAAAGTGCCCTATAATGATGACAACAGTTGTTGATCTATTGTA
>JAFGOO010000012.1 GCA_016926455.1 Methanosarcinaceae archaeon
AAGAAAAATACCTTATAGAATAAGCTTCCAGATGGTTTTTGCTTTCTATATGATTCCGTCAGTGAATTTTCATGCAAAATTCAGGTATTATGATAAAAAATACTGCAACTATTCTTGTATTAATACTTAATGTTTTTTGCTATGCAAACAAACCCACACACATCCGCATTATACATGCGAAAAGTGCGAACAAGCTGAATAATGAGTGCATTCCTGAGTACAATCCTGGTTTCTGGAGCAATACGCGCGGCAACAATTGCTACAGCTACGCATGCGATACCTCAATCCAAAGGATGGAGCATATTCCGCAACCAGGATTCGCACACGGCATCATATTAGACAAATGGAATTGTGAAACAGTACATAACGCTGCCGTTGCCGATGGTCTCAAGCCTATCGATTGTGATGAAGGTTGTGGGTTCTCGTGTCAACACCAAGTAGCCCTGTGTGTAGACCCGAGGGAGAGTGGCTACCATTGGTATAGGAAGGATCGAGATGGCACCTGGTCTCACAAACGTGGCTTATCCAGTATCTCGAAGCTGGACGACACTTGGAAGGATAGTATAATTGATCCAAGGAAAGCCGACCGTGGAAAATATACGACATTTTGCGGGTGCTACTGCGTCGACAAAAAAAAGGTGAAAATAGCATCAGAGGAAGATTTAAAATTACCAAAGAGAAAATCAACGGATGAAAACAAAGAAGTAGTTGTAGTCAAGTTAGGTATTTACTCAGGGCGACCAAACCCTGAGATGAAGTTGACGAATAAAATGGCTTTGCAGTATGCTGATTTGGTTAAGTTAACGGTGAGTAAAGAACAGACACATCCACCACCACCAGTAAAGTTAGGTGAGTTTTATGGTTTTTTTGTGCAGATACCAGATAAGAAGGCCGAGGAGCTGGGGCTCCCAGGGCAGGCTGCCGTATTGAATGGAGTGTTTACCGATATGACACACAAGAAGCTAACGCACTGGAGCGATGAGGCTGGGATTGAGCGGTTTCTTACTCGGTTAGCCTATGAACTGGGATTTGGCGATCTTCTGCGGAATATGCACATTGTAGAGCCTAAGTAGACAGCTTGAGGCTATTGAAAAATGGAATGTTAACCAGGATAAATTACTGCAGCGATCGGGTTAAATGCCGAACAGATGAAAATAGTTTTTATCAATATTGAAACGAAATGATCGACGATAAAATATATTCATTCGTGCCCAGCCCTAATAGGTATGATATAGAAATCATTTACTGATTATGTGGTATTAAACCAGCTTAAGGAATAGGTGTTTTTTGGTTCATGCTGCAAATATATAATTTAGTGGAGAGTGGTTGAAATGGCAAAAACAGATAGGTTCATTACTGTTATGAATAAAGAATCGATTCTTGCAATAACTCTGGTATGTCTGTTTGTGCCTTTTTCCCAATGCACTCAGATAGACAATAATAGAAAAGTTGAGGTAACTCCCTCAAGTGGTGCTTTTATGGAAATTATCACTACCGATTCGATTGTTATTTGTTGGGATCCGCCATCAGAAAATATCGATTCTGTTGATCATTACGAATTATATTTAAAAACATCAGGGCAAACCAACTGGTTGATTTTTAAACAAAATATCCCTGCCAACAATTCACCTTGCATAACAGTTTATCGAAGTGAGATCCCAGAAACCGATAGTCTCTTTTATTTCGCAGTTTGTTCGGTAGCATTAAACGGTCTTAAATCCGATTTTCACTCCTCTTCCGATTCTACTGCTTCGCCTCCTCAATGGTATGTCCTTTGGAAAAATAATTAGCAGTCATTTGTAACTGATAGAGGCATTTTTATTTGACATATGATCCATATTATGCATAAAATCCCCTATTCACCCCGATACAAAAACACCATTCAAGATGAAAACAGGTATGATGATGGCTAAAATGCACAAATTGGAAATAGCTACTGTTGAAGGAGTGTTACCCTCTGAACTGTAAATTGGTGGGGTAACGCCAGACATGCGAAGCCTGCATTGAGTTGTGGCGAAATGAACTTATAATCTACAGAGTGTCTGGAAGGCGGATTGTGAAACTTGGTCTCAGCGAGAAGAACCCTTAATGTCGAATCTTTCCAAATGATATTACACATTTTCTCCAAAACAAGACCCGTTGGATGAATTACTCATGGGAAAGGGTGTCGATCCTGATGAGTTTATGGAAGATGTACATTACAGGAGAGAACTGGATGGAACCTCAAATCCAATCGGACGTGTTCTTGATAGAATAGAGAAGCAAAAGGAGCGTGGTGAAAAGTTATTTAGTTTCTGTTCTAAATTGACCGATTTCAGCCGGAAATTTACTTGACACGACCTGCCGGTATCCTGTAAATTGACATAGGATATATCCGAAAGCCGTCTGTCGGACTCTTTGCAGGTACTCAACCGATTAAATCCGATAGATCCGACATTGCTCCGCAACGCTTTCTCCTGAAGAAAGGCTGCTTCGATGATCGTTTCGCAACGTCGCTTCATAATTTGCTCAACACGACCAGATTGTGGCAGAACACCAGGCATCCTACCGATGCCGCGAAACTGTTAAAACCGCGATTAAGGCATCGACGGAGCCCAAAAACGCGTTTTAAAACCGAAATCGACCCCTCGCAACCTGCACGGAATTTCTGTGCGAGCTTGAATAACGCCCCGTGTTCACGAGCAATCTCTTCCAGTGTCCGGTTTCCTTTTTTACACATCGAGAATATGTCGATCTCTTCCTCCCACTGTGCGACATGTTCCATACTCTTATAGTAGTTCTTGTCGGTGGCGAACTCATCAGGATACGAGCCGAACGATGCTTTGTGATCCTCCAGCACCGGATCAACCATTTCAGTGTCATGCCGGGACAACTGCTCGACAGCATAGAAGCTTATGAACTTTTCAGCGGTCTGACCGATTTGCACAAGATGGCCGAAATCAAAAGGCTTGTGTTCCTTGCCGCGCATCAGTAGCTCGGTATGAGGTTCGAAAATGCTGAATATTCTCTCGCTTGCAGAAACGGTTTCACCATTGAATGCACGGCGTGACTGGGCGACGACATGGCGCATGTCGGAAAGGTAGCTTTCAAGCTCCATGATACGAGCCATTGCCAATACTCCGCAAGCGGTTTTCTTGCCGTTATCGACTACCGTCTGTGCGGTGGCAACGATCACTTCCACCCGTTGCAATAACACCTGCTGAACTTTCTTGACTTTCCTTTTGGTCGATTTGTTCTTCTTATTGCCGCGTGTTGCAAGAAAGGTGTACAGCCTCTTTATTTTAGCGGTATGGAACCGATGCCCCAAGACCAACATTCGATCTTCCTTTCGGATCTGTTCCATAATACGGCAAGCTACCCGGTAGCAATCCCATAGAAGATGGGCATCAGTGGGGTAATGAATGTTACTTTCGCAGACGGTACTGTCGAGGCGTAAAGATTTTCCGGTGATCTTCTCTGCCTTTGGGGCCCATTGTTCCATAATCGTATTGATCGTATCCCAGGTCGAAGCGCTTATCTTCTTGAATGCGGTATCAAGCACCGTGAAGTTCATTACCTTGCCTGAATTAAGACGCGTGAAATTGCGAAGAATCGTACT
>JAFGOO010000114.1 GCA_016926455.1 Methanosarcinaceae archaeon
AAACACTGGCTCTGATGAGGACGGACTATCTGCTGGAGCTTGAAGGAAAGCTGGATGCAAAGAGGGAGATGATCAAATCGGATATTGGAAAGGATGCTCAGGAGAAGGCAAGGTTTGGGAAGATGATCGATGAGATAATGGAGTATGATGAGTTGCTGAAAAACAAGGCGGATGAGTATATTAAAATTGATCTGGATGAAGGGGTGAAGGTGAATTATGCGATGTTTGAGGGGTTGGTGGAGAAGATATTATAGATGTCTATAAAGGTGGTAATTGAATGAAAGATCCTCTTAAATGGTTTACAGAGGCTATTGAATCGAATAACTACGATGTAGATGTAATAATTGAAATGAAATCTTGTATCTCAGAAGCTGGTTTTGATATTAAAAAATTCATAGATTGGACATGTGAACAAATAGAAAAAGAGTTAAGTGATGATTGATATGGCTGAAATCAAAGCAATCACCATCTCTGGATTTCGCGGTATAAATGTCCCTCCTTTGGCACTTGATTTCCAAGGCGGAACATCGATGATCGTTTATGGAAGAAATGGTAGTGGTAAAAGTTCTATCGTCGATGCATGGGAGTGGTTATATTCTGGCAAAATTGAACACCTTGCTCGTGAAGGTGCAAAAGAGCACGCATATCCTCACAAAAAAGCAAATGATGGGCAAACATGGATAGAAGTTGACTTTATAAAAAATGAGATTGGGAAAATTAAAGTTAAGTTTAATTCAAATAAGATAACGACACCTGTAATTGAAGGTAATTTATCTGAGTTGAAAAAAGTTATCCTTCACCCATGCCATTTTAGGTATCGAGACCTTACGGAATTTCTATACCAAACAAAAGCTAAGAAGTATGAATTTTTATCTTCACTAATGGGTTTTAAAGATGCAGTCGAAATTCAAAAACAATTGAAAACATGCAGTAATCTCTTGGAAGATAAAATAAATGAATTAAAACCGATTCGAGATATTTCTAGCAAAGAATACCATGAAGCATCAGGAGAAAATCCCAACGGCATTGATTGTTTTTTTAAATCATTAAATGATATCCTCGTTCGTCAAAAAATAGAACCTATTAATGAAATATCCAAAATAAATACAAGTCTTGAAAAGTTAAGAGTAAAAGTAGAAAATGATGAAAACAGTAGAAAACTTTCATACTGGAAAGATATTCAAAGAACAGTTAATCGATTTTACCCAATAGAGGATATGTGTTCAGATATTGCAAAATTTGAATCTGACATTATTAATTTTAAAAAAGACGAAGAAGATATATCGAAACTAATTCTCTTAAATCTATACGAAAAAGGTATTGAAGCAATTAAATCTCTAGAAATTGATGAAAACTGTCCTCTGTGTGACCAATTTTATGATGGAAATTTGCTTGAATATATAATCAATAAATATAATTCTTTGGAGGAATTAAGTAAAAATAAAAAAGAACTTGAGGAGAGAAGGAAATGTCTCTTTTCGTCTATTAGTGAATTAATCACCAATATTGAGAATTCAATCAAATCCTTAGGACATAACGGTCTTGAACCTCCAATTATACAATTCTCTGAAGATTTAGGTATCTTTCTGTTATCATTAAAAGAGTGCAATTACGTTTTAGAAAAGCCAATCGAAGAGATAGATTATAATTTTGATTTTTCTGCAAAAATCGATACAGAAGAGTTCAAATCTATATTAAATTCAGAAACTGAAATAAAAGAACATATCTTATCTCAGATCCAAGCTTTGGAAAGAGATGAATCTCGAAAAGAATTAGTTGACGATTTTCAGAATGCTACTAAATTAAAAAATAGTTTTTCGAAATGGGATAAAATAAATAAGAAGATTTTGAGATTACAAAAAATAAAAACTTCATACGATAAAGTAAAGAATGACTACGTTAGAGATACAAAAATAAGTGTTCAACAATCATTTGATACGATATCATCTGATGTAGCTGAATATTTTAAAGTTTTAGAGCGAGATAATGATGCTCTTGGTTACCCTAAAATAAAGTTGTCACAGGATAATGATAAAGCAGTTGAACTTGAAGTTATGTTTGGTGGAGAACCAATCATACCTGCTTACAAATTTTTAAGCGAATCCCAGTTGAACAGTTTTGGACTTTCTATATTCCTCGCCTCTGCAAAGAATTTTAACCCCGATTTTAAATTTATAATTTTAGATGATGTTATTAATAGTTTTGATACTTATAAAAGATCAAGAGTAATTGCTTTACTATCCAATCATTTTTCAGATTACCAAGTTTTACTTCTTACTCATGATTCAATTTGGCTCAATCTTCTTCAAAAAAGCTTCCCTAGTTGGAAAAGAGTACATTTTATGGGTTGGGATTATCCAATAGGACCAAAAGTAAAAGCAGGAAAGAATACTTACGAACAAATTGAAGATTCACTTTCAGAAGACAAACCTACTGAGGCGGGATGGAATTTTGGGCGATATTTAGAAGGGACACTTCAAGAATTATGTGAAAATATAGGAGCTTCTGTTAAGTTTAAAAGAAGAAATGAGTATTCTCTATCAGAAATATTCCAATCATTTGAGACTAGAATGAAAAAAAAAATAATTTCGAACCATTCCCTTGTAATGCAAATCTCGGATTTTGGAACAGATATGGGATTTAGGAATTTTTGCGATCACTGGAAAGACTCAGAAACTGATTATACATGTTCAGAAATTCGAGATATTGTTCAAAAATGGAGAGTCATAGAAAATCAAATTGAATGTGAAAAATGTCATAAATTCATAAGATATGAAAAAGTTGATGGATATGAACATATTTCATGTCCTTGCAGAGAGCTTATAATATTAGGTAATACCACTAATAACAATCCATGAATACACTTATTCTCTTATTAGGAAATCAATCATGTTAAACTCCCAAAAGACCACTCAGAGCATACTTAATAAATTTGAGACGCTTGGCGAGTTCGAGAAGAGGAAAATCATCTTCTGGTATGATAAGGATGGAACCGCTGATGAGGAAGGACTAACACAAATAAGTGAGGCTCTGGGGAAAAAGGGAATCAAGCTGCATATGCTGGACAACAATTTCTTTGCGACGAAGAAAATGCTGGAGAAGGATGATACGGAGTCCAGTTACCTTATTTATTCAGGCGAGGGTGAGAGGGAGCCGGAACTGAACTGGCTGCTGGATATCCAATTGTATTCGGGGAGGTTCGAGAACAGCAGGATATCAGACATCAAGAGCGAGTTCGGGATTGAAGGGTATGACTTGGACAGGTTCCTAGAAAAGCATCAGCAGTTCTTTGCAAGCAAGAAGAGGGTTGAACTGCTTAAGAGGATGTATCGGAGAGACTGGAGGAACGAGGATTTCACACTTGGATTCTTGGGGGTGCTTTCCAACTCGTCTACCACCGATCTAAAGGAGATTATAAGGAAAATATTCATTAACTCAGTGGATGAGAGTTTCAACTCCGCATGGGAGGATATTGTTAGGTTCGATCTGGTGGATGAGTTATGGGACATGGTGAACAGGTACTTTGGCTACCAGTCCGAAGAACCCACATTAAAGAAACTTTTCCTGAGTTTTGTCATCACACACATCTCAAGGAACACCAACATCGATCTCAAGAAGTACAAAGATTACAATAATTCCCTCAGTAACGAATGTGAAATCTTCATCAGAGGCTGGATGGACAATTCTAGGGATTCAGGTATCTTTGACGAATACTGCAAGTTGATTCTTGAAGACAACAAAGGCCAGTTGAACAAGTACCTCAACACCGAGATCAAGAAGTATGATATCAAAGACTACATAGAAGCCGAATCCCTGTCCCTGTTCGATAAGCATATTATTCGTAAGATTGTTGATGAACTAGACAACGACAAAGAGGATTTTGACAGATATCTTGACTGGATAGCTAACAGGAAGACAAAACACTGGTATCCTCACTTTGAGAACATCTACAATGCTTTGGAATACGCTGTGAGATTGCACCACTTCGCAAAGGAGTTCAATGAAGAAAACCTCAGTGACCAGAATCTCAACCGCTTCTTCAGGAACTACACCAAACGTTACTATCTAATGGATTATTACTATCGCAAATTCTACTACTATCATGATAAGGACAGGGAAAAGGAAGACCTGAAAACAACAAGAGAGAACATCGAAAAGCTATACAACAACAGGCTACTCGACAAACTGCTCACAAGGTGGAGCGAGCTCATATCCCAAGAAATGAACGGACAATGGAACATAGAGCTCATAGACCGCCAGGATGAATTCTACAAGCTTTACATAAAGAACATTATCAATCGCAACGAAAAGGACAAGATCGCGGTTGTTATCTCCGATGCCATGCGCTATGAGGTAGCTGCGGAGCTTCAGGACGTCCTTAACAAGGATACGAGGGGTACGGTTGAACTCAGATATATGGCCGGCTCTCTGCCATCATATACCAAACTTGGTATGGCAAGCCTACTTCCGCATAAGATACTAGAATATAAGAATCAGAGTGTTTTTGCTGATGGTATAAGTACTGAAGGAATAGAGAATCGTGGCAAGATACTAGCAAAGATGACAACCGATTCCATCGCCATGAATTACGAAGAACTCATGAATTTAAAACAAAATGAAGCACGTGAAAAATTCAAAGGTATAAGGCTCTTCTACATATATCATGACAAAATCGATACCAATGGTGACCACTCAGCATCAGAACATAGTGTCTTTAACGCAGCTGAAGATACTATTTCAGATCTGAAGAAAATTATTGAAAAGCTAACTAATTTCCAGATTCTTAATAACCTGATAGTCATATCAGATCACGGTTTTATCTACCAGAGGGGCGCATTAGAAAGCTATGATAAAATTGAAACAAAGAATTTTGATAAGGATAAAATAATAGCATCTAGCAAGCGTTTCATCTTAAGCGAAGAGAACATCGATCTCATGAACGTGCATAAGTTCAACATGGACTACATGATCAAATCAGAATTCCAAAAAGAGATGTTCGCGTATGTTCCTCAAGCAGACCTCAGGTTCAAGATGCAGGGAGCCGATAAGAACTTCGTACATGGAGGAAGTGCTCCCCAGGAGATAGTTGTACCCGTGCTCAAATATTCATACCAAAAGACAGCTGACCTTGAAAGAAAAGGCATAAAACACGGAAAAGTAGGCTTAGCAGTCATAAATCCAAGCAGGAAGATAACAAGTAGTCCATTTTCTACTAACATTCTCCAAACAGAAAAGGTAACTGAGAAATTGCTTCCAAGAAGATTCAAAGTAGCCTTATGGGATATGGATGGAGACGAATTCAAAGTGAGCGATGAGAAACTTGTCATTGCCGAAGGCACATCAGACGAAGCCTCCGATAGACAGTACAAAGTCACTCTCACATTAACTGGTGAAGTTGAGAACAAGGTATATTATATAAGGTTGATAGACGAAGACCCAACAGAGATCAATAAAGATATCATAGACCCTTTGCCATTTGAAGTAGACCTATTGATTGTTGATGATTTTTAAAACACATTGAGCGGGTACCATGCTGGGAGAAGAAGTAGACATTGAAACCGATGAAAAACTGAACTTACACTTCCAGGGAAAAGTGGTCAGGAAAGACCTGACAAAGCTGGTCAAAGTAGGCCACAATGTCCCTGTATATGTCTTGGAATACCTGCTGGGTGCAAACTGTGCCACCAACGATGAGGAACTTATACAGCAAGGAGTCAAGAAAGTCAAAGGCATCCTCTCAGATAACTATGTTCGCCCCGACGAAGCCGAGAAGATAAAATCAAAGATAAGAGAAACTGGATACTACACCATCATCGATAAGGTCACCGTCAAACTCAACGAAAAAAGGGACATTTACGAGGCACTCTTTTCCAACTTGGGCTTGTCAAAGGTACAGATAGATCCGGAATATGTCACAAGGTACGACAAACTCCTTGGAGGTGGAATCTGGTGTATAATCAAAATGGAATATAGTGCAGAAATGCTTCCATCTCCATTTGTAATATCAAGCTTAAAGCCCATACAGATCCCAAATATCAATATCTCTGAGCTGATAGAACAGCGCAAAAATTTCACCAAATATGAGTGGATAGATATCCTTCTCAGGTCTATAGGAATGGAACCAACACAACTGGAAATCTCTGCCAAATGGCATCTTTTGGAACGTATGGTACCTCTTGTTGAGAACAACTACAACCTATGTGAACTTGGTCCTCGTAGTACTGGAAAATCCCACATCTACAAGGAAATATCCCCCAACTCTATACTGATATCAGGTGGACAGACAACGGTCGCAAACCTCTTCTACAACATGAGTACACGGCAGGTTGGATTAGTAGGACTGTGGGACGTTGTAGCTTTTGATGAGGTAGCAGGCATTCGTTTCAAGGATAAAGACGGTATCCAGATACTGAAAGATTATATGGCATCCGGCTCCTTTGCAAGGGGTAAGGACCAAATAAACCCAAATGCATCCATTGTATTTGTTGGTAATGTGAACCAAAGCATATCATCATTACTCAAAACATCTCATCTATTTTCCCCTTTCCCAGAGGCAATGAACAATGATAGTGCATTCTTCGATAGGATTCATTACTATTTGCCCGGATGGGAAGTTCCAAAGTTCAGGCCGGAACATTTCACTGACAAATACGGTTTTATCGTAGATTACCTTGCAGAATTCCTGAGAGAAATGAGGAAACGTTCCTACAGCGATATGATATTTAAGTACTTCACCCTAGGAAACAATCTCAACCAGAGAGATGTAATAGCAGTAAAAAAGACCTTCTCAGGACTTGCAAAGATCATTTATCCAGATGAGAATATCTCTAAAGAAGATTCACAAGAAATTCTTGAATATGCACTTGTAGGAAGGAGAAGGGTCAAAGAGCAATTGAAAAAAATTGGTGGAATGGAGTTCTTCGATGTAAACTTCTCCTACATAGACAACGAAAATATGGAAGAGTACTTTGTCAGTGTCCCTGAAAGTGGAGGAAACAAGATAATACCTCCCGGTCTTACAAAGCCCGGACAGGTCTACGCCGTAGCAGCAACAGCTTCAGGAAAGATTGGAATTTACAAGAGCGAACTCCAAGTCGTTTCAGGTTCCGGCAAATACGAAGCATCTGGTCTCAGCTCCAACTCAAAAGCCAGGGAATCGGTCAAGACTGCATTTAATTATTTTAAAGCTAATGCAAAGTCCATAAGCCAGTCAATTTCCACTAAAGAAAAGGATTATTTTATGAGCCTGCAAGATGTCTATGGAGTTGGCATATCTGACGGTCTGGCACTGGCTGCTTTTATCAGTCTTTGCTCAGGAGCATTGGAAAGACCAGTACAGGAACAAACAGCAATTGTAGGAACTATGACTATAGGTGGTTCCATTTTGAATATAGATAATCTATCTGACCTTCTGCAAGTATCTCTCGATGCAGGAGCAAAAAAGGTTCTTATTCCTGCATCTGCTACGTCAAAACTAGGTACTGTGCCATCTGATCTTCTGAGCAAGTTTCAGCTTACATTTTATGCTGATCCAATTGATGCTGTGCACAAGGCATTGTTCTTTTCATCCTGATCTAAAAGATAAAATGCTGTACATATAGAATTAATTTCAAGTTGACAAAATTCTATATTATGAATTCACAATTTTATGTATTTTTCAACGCATAGACATATGGAATATTCTCTTGTTCCGAGAACAGTTTGAAGTATTGTTAACTTTCATTCTCGCCTGAAAAACGAGAAATTCTACAGAAAAACAAAACCAATATCAGGGAAGTACCTGTGGAATTCAAGCCATCTCCGTGGCTAAAATCGGCTGTAAACACTTGTAACCACCTCCGATTAACGTTTGAACGAATTCAGCAAACATGGTACCACGCCTGACCACACAGTCGGCGCCCAGTATCGATTTCATTTTTCGTTCGTTCTCAGCTGTGACAACGAAAACCATTCGACCGTAAGTGGTTTCAGCCCGTTTTTTCTTCTCAATGAGATCTGATACACTGTGTGACCCGGTTCGTTCATACTCAATTGCAATGGTGAAACCTTCTCTGGTAGCTACTATATCAGCATCATCGTAATGGTTGATTTTCACATTAAACCCGTTCTGTGCCATGAACCCGGCAATCTGAATTACGGTGGTGTAATGGTCTATTGACTGGTTTCCGATACGGCCGCCGTCAATTATTGAAGAATC
>JAFGOO010000115.1 GCA_016926455.1 Methanosarcinaceae archaeon
CGCATTATCATATGTACCGCATTGAGGTTGTCTGTACAATCACAGAAAGGCTTTGCCAGTGTCTCATGCAAGGACCTTACAATGCGCCTAACATTTATATAAGAAATATTGTTATATAAATGTATTCTTATTTGCGAAAAACATGGATTAAAGTTTACCAATTGCTTAAATCATTAGAGGATAAGACTTCTTTAGGGTTCAATAAAAGAACCCCACGACTTTAGTCGTGGGAGTGGTCAGGATTCAATGATAATTAATAAGGTTAAACAATAAGTACCTATTTCAACTATTATAACCATTATTTTACGATGTCATGTCCTGTGAACGAACAATATATGGAAAAGTGCTTCTTGGCTCAGAATTCGATGTAGTCGAAGGTTACATCTGTGTCAAGGAAGGTATAATCACAGAAATTGGAGAAGAATCTTCAAAAACGGACAACATAATAGCACCGTGTTTTGTAAATTCACACACCCATATAGGTGATTCTGTGTACAAGGACCCTCAACTTGGAATTTATGATGGTTTCAGGCTCAAACATGACATTGATTCTCTTGTCCGCCCACCAAATGGTCTAAAACACAAAATTTTGCAGGATACACCATATAGTGTTCTTGTAGACAGTATGAAGGTCACTGTTCTGGATATGCTTGCGACTGGCACATGTGCGTTTGCTGATTTCAGGGAAGGTGGTGTTGTCGGTGTCATGGCATTGAAAGAAGCTCTGGATGATTTTAATATGGATGCCTTAATACTAGGCAGACCCAACAAAACAGAACCCCCAATCAAGGATGTTCTGGAAGAGGTGGACAGGGTTTTAAGGGAAGCTGACGGGCTTGGAATGAGTGGAACCAATGATATGGATATGGAAATATTTCAAAGCATCAATGAACACGTAAAGAAACAGAAGCGATTGTTTGCCATCCATGCTGGAGAAAAAAACAACTCTGACATTGCAAGCGCACTTTCGTTGTATCCTGACATATTGATCCATTTAACAAATGCGGAATGTTCTGACCTCGCAATAGTGGCTGATGCCAAAATTCCGGTTGTAGTTTGTCCACGGTCGAATTATACAACAGGTGCAGGTATGGCACCCATTGCGGATATGCTGGATAATAATATCATTGTTGGAGTTGGTACCGATAATGTAATGTTGAACTCTGTGAATATGTTTGCTGAGATGGAGTTTTTATCAAAGATATTTGGTCTTGCTGACAGACAAGTATTTAAAATGTGCACGCTTAATGGGGCATCATTATTAGGACTTGATGATATTGGTTCTATAAAAAAGGGAAACAGGGCAAATCTAATGATACTCAATGGGAAATCTAGCAATCTGTCAGGTGTAAGAGAACCACTGAATGGGATTGTAAGGCGGGCAAGACCGGACGACATTTTATCTATTATACACGTATGAGTTTTAACGGAGAGGGACACATGAAAAGTGAAATGTACAGGAAGATCCTGATCGCAACCGATGGGTCAAAACCAAACAAAAAAGCAATTTCATACGGCATTGAACTTGCAAAGCTAAGTGAAGCAAAAGTGTATGCTTTATTTGTGGTCGATACTGCCTCATTTGCTTCAATACCTATGGATACAGGTTGGGAAATGGTGTATGAACTTCTGCAGAAGGAAGGCGCAGATGCAATTCGGGTGGTAGAAGAGGAGGCAAAAGCTTCCGGTGTGGAAGTGGAGTCAGCAGTGATTGAAGGACACCCAAGCCATGAAATAATTGATTTTGCAGAACGGAATGAGATTGATTTGATAGTGATGGGCACGCTGGGTAAGAGCGGACTGGACAGGTTCTTGCTTGGAAGTGTTGCAGAAAAAGTTACACGAAATGCCAATGTACCTGTACTTGTAGTACGAGGAAGTGTTAAAAAAGATTGATTTTCTTAAAATGGCGGAGTTTAAAAAAATGCCAAAAAACACAATTATTGAAGAGATAATGGTAAGAGACGTTGCATGCGCATCTCTTCCTGGTTCGAGAGATGAAGTCCTGAAGATATTGAAGGACAAGCGCATTTCTGGAGTCCCAGTATTAAAAGATAACAACGTGGTTGGAATCGTAACTCGTACTAATTTACTTAAAAAACCTGAAGAGGAACAACTGGCACTGCTAATGACCAGAGACCCGGTGACCATTGCACCTGATTCGGACATCACGGTTGCAGCAAGATTGCTTCTCGACCACAGGATACGAAGGTTACCAGTGATGGATGAGGGATATCTTGTAGGACTTGTGACAGTAGCAGATATTGTAGGTGCAATAGCGGATCTTGATATCAATGAACCCATAGAACAGTATCTGAATAACGGTGTCGGACCGGTATGGTATGAAACGCCTCTCCCGGTGATTGCAAGGAATATGGAACTTAGCAACTCGAAAGCAGTCCCGGTTCTTGATTCGGAACTGGAGCTGGTAGGAATCATATCAGATCGTGATATCATAAATGCGAGTATCATTGAGGATACTGTAGAGATGTCTAATATGTCCTCGGGTACGGATGATGATGCATGGACGTGGGAATCCATGAGGGATACTTTGAACATCTACCACAGTGTTTCACGAATAAAAGTTCCAAATATACGTGCGAAAGATGTGATGATTAAAGACCTTATCACAGCTACATACATCTCGGGAGTAAGTGACTGTGCTCGCAGGATGAAACGCGCTAGGATTGATCAGATGCCTGTGGTTAATGCAAATCAGAAATTATTGGGACTGCTAAGGGATCGTGATTTACTAAAAGCACTCATTTAAAATTGAAATTATTTGAAAAGGGCGGCTAAAAAGTTGCGTTTCTGGTTGATTGTTGCTGCGGTTTTAGCCTTTTTTATGCATATTGCCGGGATGCTACCTAAAATACCCCTATTCGAATTATACTTGGGCATATTACCCTGAAGCTGAGCCGGCTGTTTCATTTTCGATTAATTGAGACCTTACCCCCTCTTGAACAGAAGTTAATTCTTGAGAGTTACAATTCGTCAGACCCAGTTATTAAGATCAATGTCGAGACCCCCTAGCTAGTGGTATTCTTGATGAAAGAACAATCATTGAAATCGATTCACTGATCAATGGTAAAAATTCGATACCCATTACCACCTCATATGATGCATTCCGTTTGATGTTTAATTATACACCGCAATGGAAACCAGTGGTAAAACGTATTGATATCACAAATGTGAACTACTCCCCGCTTACGCATGGAGCTTCTTGCTTCATTCTTTGAACCATCGTTCACAAGTCCACAAGCCCTTCCCCTCGTTC
>JAFGOO010000116.1 GCA_016926455.1 Methanosarcinaceae archaeon
TAACTACTCCCACGACTAAAGTCGTGGGGTTCTTTTATTGAACCTTAAAGGAGTCTTATTCTCTAATGAGTTTAAGCAATTGCTGATTCATTGTCGGAACTTGCAACTCAGTTAAACAACTGGTTGTAGAGGTTCCAATTTCAATTCCTGTTCAGGAGTTGGAGGGATAGGAAACCTCAGGTTTCTGCAATTCTGAGATTCTTTCCTCACCATGATCTCACCTAAAAAACGACAACATCATAGTGTTTTCTTATTAATTCAAAATTGTTACATTACATTTTTCTGATAGGTGGGGTAAGATTCATCCCATGACTAAAGTCATGGGCTTTTTCTACCCCTATACCCCAATTATCATAAATAATAGAATCATTGTCTAATTGCCAGCAGCCAATCGCTCCACATTCAAATCCACTCCATCCACATACACCTTTGGTTTTGTAATTATGCCATCAAGATGCAGGTCAACAGACACATCACCGCCAAATGTTGAATTGTCACCAATTGCAAAATGAACAGTTCCGCCCACCTTCTCATCTTCAAGTATGACACCAATCAGGCGTGCTGCAGGATTGATACCGATCCCCAGCTCTGCAATATTGCGGGCATCAGGCCCTGCACTATCAATTATCTGCTCAAGCTCTGCGGCTCGTTTCCCGCTGAAACCCACAGCATACCTGTCCTTAATTTCTATGACCAACGGCTCATCCAGTAGTCCAAGCCCGCCCATCGAACCATCAACAACGATCCTTCCGTTTGCATTTCGTGGCGAAACATATAGTTCCCCTGCCGGAAGATTGGAGATAGAACCTGGTTCTGTACACCTGCCTGTATCGGCCATCCATTCACATCCAGTGACATCAAAGATGACCTCAGTTCCAAGTTCCGTAGTTATCTGAACCACTTGCGCACCTTTGAGCATCTCAAGCATCTCGCCCGCAATCTCATCGATAAGCTCGTAATCTGCCGTCAGACCACCTGAAGTCATCATATCCAGTGTAATACCTGGAAGAGTAGCGACACGTGCACCATTTTTACATGCATCCTGACGTGCCCTTGTGTGGGTCAAGGATTTTGACGTCGGTGCAAGAATGACATCTGCTGACTTCATCGCTTCTGCAACAACACGTGGTGGTTCCTCGCCATGCTGGGCTCGCGGCCGCATTAGGATAAGCAGAGCCTCACAATCTGCATCATCTGCCACATCAAACAATGACTTCCCAATCACTTCATCAGTACATGTGTCCGTGATGATGAGTACGGATTCCCTAGGCTTAGCCCCCATACAGGTACGTATGATCATATCCAAATTTTCCTTGAGTTTCATAATATATCCCAATCTACATCAGCGCATCCAATTGGGTGAACTACCACCCGATAAATCTTTTAGGCTAGCTGCCAGAAATATAAGTTTTCTGATAATCTGCGAAAGAACCAGCAACATAATCCATTGCATTCCCCTCATTCGGAATATGTGAGGCATGAGATTTTATAGGATTTTATAAGCATAAAGATTATATGTAATAAACTATGTAAGGTGGGGCAGAGAGAGGTATCCCATAAATCATGTGCAATCCCCCATGATGTCTGTTTTCTTAATGAAACCAATACATCATCCCCACCCTCCATCAAACCATCGATTGGAATACCTCCTCCTTTTCTGTTATTCCTACTTCTTATAAATAAGAGACTTTAATATCCCGCGGGCAGCGAGCACGCCTGTGGCTGATGCATTGACAATATCCCTTGATAGACCTGTACCATCGCCTGCTGCAAAGAGGTTCTTTAGATTTGTCTCCATTCCACGGTTCACATGAAGTTGCATGGCATAGAATTTAATCTCTGGGGCATATAAAAGTGTTGAATCAGATGCAACTCCAGGAATAATCTTGTTAAGCGTCTCAAGACCTTCAATTATATCCATCACGATTCTGTGTGGCATTGCCATGGAAATATCACCTGGAGTTACATCCTTTAATGTGTTCACAACTGGATTCCTTGCAATCCTTTTTTCTGTCGAGCGTCTTCCACGCCGCAAATCCCCTATTCTCTGAAGTACAGGCTTTCCTCCACCAATAGTTGTTGCCAGTTTGGCAACAGACCTTGCATACCTAGTGGTATTTTCAATTGGATGTGTCAGTTCAATATGCACAAGGAATGCAAAATTGGTGTTTTCTGATTCGATTTTGCGCATTGAATGTCCATTGGTCGCAATAAATCCTTCATATTCTTCCTTGACCACAAAACCATGTTCGTTGGTGCAGAAGGTTCTTACAAAATCGTCATATCTCTGCGTCTGGATGTGAAATTTGGGATCGCGGTTAATCCTTGTCACCGGGTCCATGATGATTGCCGGCACTTCCACACGAACACCAATATCAATGCCTCCGTATTTAGCTGAAATGGAATGCCTTTTAACCAGTTCATTGACCCACTTACCACCTACCCTTCCGGGGGCTAGAATTGTGTAGTGTGATTTGATGCTTTTCCCATCAGAAAGTAAAATACCTCCACACACATCATTTTCAACCAACAGGTCTTCAACGTTTGTGTTCAGCAAAAATTCAATTCCTTTTTCGTCCAGTTCATGCTTGAAGTTAGCTATCAAAGCTGGCGCATTGTCAGAACCTATATGTCGCTGTTTAATTTCAATAAACCGTGCACCAACGGATGCTGCCCTTCGCTTTAATTCTTCGACTTCACTAGATTTCGGAGTGGATACATCCTCTGGTGCACCATGTCTGATAAATATGCTGTCCACATATTCTACGAGTTCCCATGCACTCTTCTGATCTCCTATAAGTTCTGCAATGTTACCACCAATATCCGGACGAAGATTCAAGGTACCATCAGAAAATGTACCAGCTCCGCCCACGCCGCACATGATGTCACATGGTTTACAGTGTATACACTGTTTAACCGAATTCATGGGACAGTTTCTTTTACCTATGTCCCTACCTTGATCAATTATTAAAACCCTAAGATCGTAACCCTTCAGCTCATTTGCGGCAAACATGCCTGCAGGACCGGCTCCTATAATGACTACGTCGTAATCGCCATCATACCTATCGAGATTTTGTTTGCTGGTGCCCATAGATACATCTCATATAAATATGAGTATATCTAGGATAAAATCATATCCAATTGGTTTAATGAAA
Organism: Methanosarcinaceae archaeon; assembly: GCA_016926455.1. GTDB lineage: Archaea > Halobacteriota > Methanosarcinia > Methanosarcinales > Methanosarcinaceae > JAFGQV01. The sequence continues at coordinate 3,156 of JAFGOO010000116.1, forward strand.
CTCCAAGTTTGATCTCCTGCGCGATCCTTCGCCCAGTCGAGAGGTTGCTTTCGATAAGATCGGCATACGGAGAACCGGATGTATATAGATTTGTGCCTGCAACGATGCGCGCCGATATTTCAAATACCTTAATCTCAAGCTTATCTGTGAACACTGTCTCAAGACAAAATGGCCCGATCATACCTCCGAATAGCTTCAGTGACTCTTCCACAACCTTCTCACCCAGTGAAAAAATGTGTGGCAACATTGATTCCCTTGCAACTAGGGGTACGTTGCCTGTGACGACATATGTGGGGTGAATACCGGCTTCCTCCAGTTCACGTGGGGAACCGAGCCTGAATATCTCGTCTGCATTAGACTCGACCCGCCTATCCATACTAAGCATCTCAAGTGTGCCGGTGCTTAAACGGTAACCTTCAGTTTTTATTGGTGAATAGAAGAAATGGAGATAGTATCTGGTTCCGACTATAAATTCCTGAATCGAGTATTTTTCATTGGGATTTACTTTTTCAATGAATTCTTCAAAATTCTTTGCCACGAAAAAACCGCGCCCCCCTTTTGCACCGTGATATTTTACCATCACCGGTCCGCTGATTTCCTCGGGCTTAACGATTCCTGGCATGTGAATTCCGGCACCTTCCAGCCACTCACGCTCTTTGACCCTATCCGACTCCCATTCGAGGACTGCGCGATTACCAAAAGTCGGAACTGCCATTTCTGTGAACTTATCAGCTCCAAGATATTCTACAAAAGAGCCATGTGGAACAATAATCGTGTTTTTGGGAACCAGTTCACTGGCGATATCCGGAATGTCCTGATAAGTTTCAACAACAATATATTCATCAGGTTTCGCTTTTGGGAATGCATCGTAAAAACGCGGCGGGTTTCCCACGCATATACCGATCGTCTTGAAACCTTCCTTGCGCGCCCCATCGAATATCTGGAGACTGGAGTGGGAACATACTGTTGCAATAGTAAGGTTGTCAACATCGTAGCCATTCAGAATATCCGATATATGCTCTTTTGTTATCATTTTTTGCCCCAAAAAATTTAGATGATATTGTTTTATTACTATTTAAGTTTAAGGAAATGACCTGTAGACCCGAAAAACTTCGAACTAATTTGAAGTTTACGATAATTGGGGTGTAGGGATAAAAAAAGCCCATGACTTTAGTCATGGGATGAATCTTACCCCACCTATCAGAA
>JAFGOO010000117.1 GCA_016926455.1 Methanosarcinaceae archaeon
TATATGAGCCGATAAAGTTCGTACGCCTACCATATCCCCATTCAGCACCAATCACAACAAGGTCAAGGGTTTCCATTATTGGTTTTTTCTTAAGCCAATTCTTCCCGCGTTTTCCCGGTGAATATGGTGAATTCGGGTTCTTAATCATGATGCCTTCATGCCCAGCTTTTAAAGCGTCATCGTACATCCTGTTCGCAGCTTCAACGTCATCGGTCAACAGTTGCTCATCCACTTTGATGGATCCCGTGTTTTCAACGCATCCAGCAAGTATTGCCCTACGCTTCGTAAGCGGTAGGTCTATCGTGGTCTTGCCGTCTAGGTACATTATATCAAAAAGATTCAGTGTTAGTGGGATCTCACGTGCAGTAAGTTCAACGTCGTACTTTCGCCTGAAACGTTTTAATATTTCCTGAAAAGCACGTGGTTTACCATTTTCGTCAATTGCCACAGCCTCACCGTCAAGGATTGCAGATCCGGCTTTGACATGTTCCCTGACCGCAGTCACAATGTCAGGAAGAGAATTCGTAACATTTTCAAGCTTTCTTGAGAAGATAGTGACGCTATCGCCATCTTTGTGTACTTGGACGCGAGCACCATCGAATTTCCACTCGATTGCGGCAGTTTCCATTTCATGGATCACGTTTTCAATATTTTGTGTAACCTGTGCAAGCATCATTTTTATAGGACGATTAAGTTCCAGTGAAAGTTCTGTAACTTTATTGGCACCACCTAGTTTTGAAGCCACAGCAACAACCCCAAGATCGTTAGTCAGCATAAATCCCCGTTCAACATCGCCTACTGGTACATTAAATGCCTTTGCTATGGCATCCCTCACAATTCCCTCGCCCACCCCGATTCGTAGTTCCTCGATGGCAAGGCGTGAAAGGTATCTCGCCACCTCCGGCGACGAAGAATTTAACATATACTGAAGGTTTTTTATTTTAACATTCTGGGAACCCTTTCCGCTAGCCTTTGCAATTTTTTTAAAACGCTCAAAGACGTCAAGTATCAATAGCTGATTCGTCTCTTCAAAGAAAGATGAAAAGGTTGCCTGGTTTTTCGATTTTTTAGCCAGCGCCCGCGCCGAAGTTTCACCGATGTCCCCGGTTTGACGCACAAGTTTTTCAATATCTTTTACCGATAATCCGGATGCTTTCGAAAGTGCAGTGTAAAGAAGGCTCGTACCGATGCCAAGTTCCTCCTCACTCCAGGAAGGAAATACCTCTCCCATTATGAAATGGGTAATCACAGGAAGTTCATCGCAACTGACCTTCTGAAGAAGCTCAGCGACCTGAGCAGTCATTTCAAGTGAACCCGATGTCTGCTCGATTATCCTGCACGCATCGGCAAATTCTATTAAACTTGTCATGTTTTACTCATGTTCTTATAAGGGATGAAATGAAGAGTTTAGCATTATTTTCTGTAGATGGATATGATATCACTTAAGATTGCACTTGCAGTTTCGATGGAACCTGCGCCTCTGCCAGTGATTGTTACCGTCCCTGCAAGGTCTGTTTGCACAGACGCAACATTCAGGGTACCACCTACTGCCAGCGGATGACCGTTTGGGACTAGTTTTGGTGCAACGCGTATCAGGTCTTTCTTTACTTCGCATATCAGCTTTATCACATAGCCGCCATCCTCTGCCAGTATGAGTGATTCAGGAGTGATTTTTGTTATACCCGTCACTTCCACGTCTTTATAGGTGGCATCCATCCCGAATATGGCATTTGCAAGGATCACCAGTTTGCAGGCCGCATCAATTCCCTCTACGTCATAGGTAGGATCGGTTTCTGCAATCCCCAGTTCCTGTGCTTCGGCAAGCATCTGCTCATAGGATGCACGCTCATCCATCATTCGTGTTAGGATGTAGTTACATGTGCCGTTCAATATCCCTTCGATACTGATAATATTGTTGCCTGCCAGAACATCGGTTATCAGATTTATGATGGGCATTGCACCTCCAACCGTTGCTTCGAATCTAAAAGTTGAACCGGAAATTCTGGAAGCCTCTGCAAGTTCCCTATATTTAAGTGCAAGCGGTCCTTTATTGGATGTTACTACATCCCTACCGTTCTCAAAGGCAGCAAGCATATTTTCAAGCCCTACTCCACCGGTTTCAATATTCGTAGGTGTTGTCTCGATCATCAAATCGTGGTCTATGGTCCTGATGACCTCTAAGCCTGTAATATTATTTGGTCCAACCCTTCCATCTGTACGCTTTCGTGAAAGAGCTGCTGAAAGGTCAATGCCCTCCGTATCGATATCTGCTCCTTTTGAATCCACGATTGCGATTACTCTTAGATCAATTCCAATATCTTTAAGATAATTGGCTTTTTGCAGCAATACTTTTGCCACACCCTGCCCGACAGCCCCAAATCCAATAATAGACGCACGTATTGTTTCCATTGAATCACATACCCTTTATATAAATTCAGTCTCTATCGGTTCTATGACAACTAGGTCTTTTTTTGAAGCAACGTTTTTCAGCACTGAAATTGCATCCTTAATTTCCTTTTTGCCCACAGCATCGATTTTCAGGTACGCTGAGGACGGGTTGTCGATACACGGCATCGAAAGTGAAAGGTCCACAACTTCCGCGTACCCCGTCCTGTCGATGGAAGCAATGGTATCTTGGATATCGGTGTGTACAATATGGCCTATAAGAATAACTGCAATGTGTTCAAGAAATCGTTCTTCTCCAACCCTTGCAACTTCCACACCGCTGTCTTCAAGCCTCGATATTACATCTTCAAGATTTTCTGGTTTAATATCAAATACGACTTGAACCGGAATAAGACCTCGTGGGGTGTGGTTTTCATGATGATGCACCACAGAAATCAGATTACCTTTAAGCTCTGAGATAGGGTTTAATGCTAAAAGCAACTGCCCAGGAACGTCTTTTAATTCAATGTCCATTGAAACTCGCATATGTACCCTCGTTTGTTTTTAATTTCCAATCCCAGATATATCCATTCATTAATACTTCTATCGCTCTTTTCTTGATAAGAGTTATACGTTTTGGTAATACTTCCAACCAGTACTATCATTTATCTACAAGCCTAATGACATTGCCTCTTCCTTTTTTGAACTTCTCGACAAGACCGCGATTTTGAAGATCAGAAACCATAATACTTACCTTTGCTTCTGAATATTTCATCTTGCTGCGAAGTTCCTTCTGTGTGATCCGACCACCTTTTGCTTCTATTATGTCCAGAACTTCCTGCAGGTCAGATGGTAGGGACGAAATATTCTCTGGTGATTTGGTTTCAATCATTTCTTCAATTTCTACCGTTTGTTTTGCGCCTTCTTCTAGAAGTTCTTTTTCTCCACTGGGCTTATTTCTGGATATATAAACAACAAATCCTAAAACCACAAATACGAAAATTGTAGCAATTATATAGAGCACTATAGAATTGTCTTCTTCTTCAAGGATTCCTGTTTCCTCGTCCAGTGCTTCCGGGATATCGCTGGATTCGGTATCATTCAGTAGTTGCTCATCATATGCAGGCAAAAGCAACAGGTCCATTACATAGTCACCGTCGTTTGTAATAGATATCGTCTCTTCTACGTAACTGGTTACTGTGTTGTTCTGGTAGTAACTGGCTGTGATAAGGTAATCACCGGGCACAAGATTCAATGAATATATCCCATATCTTGCCACAACGGACTGAGAAGGTGTTGAATTTACCTCGATTATGGCGTTCTCTAGTGGTTCAAAGGTATACCATTCATATACAGCACCATGGATGGTGGCTGCGCTACTTGCATGGGCTGTGATGACTATTATTAGTGCTGATGCAGTAAGAAATATGTAAAATATCTTTTTCAGGATCACAGTAATATGTTAAATATTTATATGCATATATTTTTTCCTCTTCTATTTGATTTTAAAGGACGAATAAAGTTTTGTAAAGCAAAAAACAACCTAATAATGCTTAAAAATACTTTACTTAAATTGTTTTGATATCTAAAGGAAAAGCATGCTTATGTTCAAATATGCAAACTGAATGATTGCAGACTAAAATGGAGGCATTGAATGATGAAAACAAATAGAATAAAACTATTCGCATTCCTTGGGGTTATGCTGATGTTATTCAGTATCATTCCTGCGGGGGCGATTGTTATCGAAGACGACGGCGATACTAGCAAATCGAAATCAAAGGTTAGAGATAGAATTGAAACAATGGAACAAATACGTGAAAACGATACAGAAGATGGATTAATGCTGGAGGCCACTAGCCAGATGCGTGCTGAGAATGTCCAATCTATTGCAGCCCGCTATAAAGCATCCAGAGAGAATTTACAGAATGCAAATAATCAATATCTGATTGCAAAAAAAGATTTCCAGAAGATACGGGCTGAAGCTGCAGGTGATTCTGAGGAGGTGTTTGAAGTCACATGTACTTATTTGGTAAGTACGGTTGATTACATGATTTCCTATCTCGAAAACGTAAAGGAAGATGTTGAAAGCTCAGACGGTGAACTTGCAGAGGAGACGTCTGAATTAATTGATGGGTATATAGAACAGCTTGAGCAGGAAAGAGAAAACATAGAGGCTGCTGAGACGAGAAAAGAGCTTGTAGATGCAGGAAATTCAATCCGTGAGATATGGAAAAATGCGAACAAGGACGCAAGTTTCCGTGCAGGTAAAGCCGCCAATAACAAGATCAATGTGTTCCTGGCAAAATCAGAGCTTATATCACTTCGTCTCCAGAGCGAGATCCAGCGCTTAAAAGATGAGGGAAAGGACACAGACGAACTGGAAAAAATGCTCGTAGAATATAATAACCAGTTTGAACTGGCCACACAAAACCAGGAGCAAGCAATGCTTACATTCCAGAACAGGAATGCAGATGAGAAATCAATAAAAGAAGCCAATAATTATCTCAGGGAAGCCGGAAAGAACATAAAAGAAGCAAACAGGCTCTTAAACGATATCGTCAAGGAACTTAAGGTATATAGGCGTGGTGTTGTAAAACTTGACGGTACAGGAACACTAACCGCAGAAGGTTCTGGAACGGCGGTTCTTTCAGGTGATCTGATACTTAACATAGATGCAACAGATGCAAAGCTTGTTATCAAGGACCTTGCAGGTGACGCTGAGGTTGAGTTCAGTACAGATGCTGACTACATCCAGATGGATAGCGAGGCAGATGATAACAGTGCAATGATATACCATGAATTTACCGGGACAGTGGGCATTTCCGGTTCACGTTTGACGGTCATGATACGTGGTGAGGATGTGAACCTCACGGCAGAAGGCACAGGCAATGCTGTTCTTTCGGGAACAGGCACATACAGTGTTGAAAAGGATGGTATTTCATCTGCAACTGCCCAGTGGGCGGCTGTAGTTACCGAATCCACAGAGGAGGCCGGTGAGGAACCAACAGAAACTGAAGAAGATACACAGGAGTAGAGTATAATGGTAAGCTTCAAACATCTTGTGACAGTGGACATTTCCAGTTCACGTTTGACAGTCATGATACGTGGTGAGGATGTGAACCCCACGGCAGAAGGTACAGACAATGCTGTTCTTTCGGGAACAGGCACATACAGTGTTGAAAAAGATGGTATCTCATCTGTAAGTGCCCAGTGGGCGGCTGTAGTTCCCAAATCCACAGGGGAGGCCGGTGAGGAACCAACAGAAACTGAAGAAGATACACAGGAGTAGAGTATAATGGTAAGCTTCAAACATCTTGCAATAATGGCACTAATTCTGGTAGGACTAACGGTTTCGGGTTGCTTGAAACAATTGCCAGAAGAATCAGTTCCAGAGGAGTTATCGCAGGAGGAGAGAGTTTCTGTTGTGGATGATGTCCTTAGTGATGAGTTAGTTGGTCTAACAGATGCAGAAATCAAGGATCTTGAAAACGACATCTATGAACTTGAAGCAATGCTAGAAGACCTGAACTTGGATGAAGACCTTTTGCTTGAAGAGATATAGGCGACATTTACCTTTTCTCTTTTTTTGTAGCTAAAATATTGGACTGCACCCCTCAAAGTAGACACTTAGTTAAGCAATAATCACTTTGAGGAATTTATATGGGGAAAACAAGAAAAAGTTACA
>JAFGOO010000118.1 GCA_016926455.1 Methanosarcinaceae archaeon
CACATCAAAGCGATATCAAACCTTGCATCACGAATCGATTTTTCACTCAAGGACAATGAAATCGAGAAGGCGTCTGATCTTCTGGACCTTCTGCAAGAACTGGAGCATGATGGGAAAGTGGTTCTCAGTTCCATTGGAAAGGTTAACCGTGGAAAAGTGGATGTAAACCGGATGTCACAGGCGCAAGACCCCTTCGATATAACCTATTCATGCGATAGTGGCAGCACGAATCCCATCGTCTTTGATAGTGGGCTTTATGTGGATTTCTGCCACTGTGTGATCGCCTCTACCCCAACAGACCTTGAACTGCACAGGAAACGTACAATCGTATCTGCCACCTACTCACCAAGCAGCAGTGTGACAATCAGCACCACCCAAGGCTGGGAGATGTTCGATGAAGGTGCGGGGCGGACAAAGATAATACGAATCAAGCCCGGACTACTGCACAAACGAATCAAACGGATGGTACATGACATTGCGCTGTACCTTGCAGAATCGGAACACATGCTATGGATGCTTGATGAAAATAGCACAGAACGGTTCTTTATCATGGACGGTCCCATATATCCAAAACAGTTGATGTACTGGATGGTTGTTGAATCCAATGATATCCAAATCCGGTATGATCCGAACGCAAAAAAGATACTCCAGAACTACATCGATATTATGGACTACCATATTGAAAAACAGATACCAATCGTGGGTTTCGTGAAAAACCCTGAAGACATGCAGATTATGCACACCATCAAAAAACAGGGTGGAAGACCGGATCTGCCCTGGGTTCTAGATGCCCAATTTTTCAAAAACGTGTTATCTCTAGACAGGTCAGTAGGGAAGAACAACAGATATATAACATACACCAACTGGTTCATTCAACCAAACCAATTTTATGAAAGGATACTAAATAAAACATCCCCGCTTGTTGAGGAGTCACTTGACCATAGGTTCCATAAGGAAGATTACTCACTCACCTTTTTCATGGTCTTTGTACCTTCAATAGATGTTGTTTTCAAGATAGAATCACCCTACGGAATCACTAAAAACGAAGAGATGAGAAACATGATCACAAGGAAAATACTCTATGACATTTCGGTAAGCGGGGTGCCTAAAACGCTGGCAAAGGCAGATTCGGTGGCAAAGATACGAATATCCGAGAGGTGCCAGATTATAGACCAATTCAAAACCTTGAAAGTGGATACAAGATATAACGATGTACGATGGGGTGACACAGATGATTGAAGATGAGGATATACTTGCCTATGTATCGGAAGAACCAAGAGAAACATCAATACCTGCCAGAGAGAAAGTCCCCGATAAAAACGGATTTCAGGAATACGATGTACAGAACGCAGGTACTGAGGTAATTGGTAGCTCAGATGACGCATTTGGGATTATCACAACTGGTATCGAACCGCTGGAGATAACCGAATCCGGTGCAAGGCTTACTGGATATATCACCGCTTCTAGGCGTCAGGATATACGGCTTGGAACCTATGTGATAATACCTTACGGGGATGAGGACCTCTTTGCACGCATCTGGAAACTGCAGTATTTACAGGAATTTGAAGTGGACGATGCAACAGAGATACACTCCAAGAGAATGCTAAAATCCAACACAACAGAGGAAGTAGACTACAAGTTTCTTGCATTCCTTGACCCGATATGTATCCTTTATAACCAGAAAAACAATAAGGGAGTGGAACTTACGCGCAGGATGGGAGATAGGATCCCACGTCCTAACACACCAATCCTTCCTGTAACTGATAAGATCAAAATTCAGACCGGACTCAATATTCCGAAAGAGGGAATCTTCCTTGGGCATCTGAGCGTAGGGGGCGAGTTGGTAAAAACACATGCAATGCCGCCCAATGTGCCTTATTATCTAAGGAATGATTATTCTCTGGGTGACCCTCTAGTATTCAGGCACTTACTGGTATGCGGAAGTACCGGAACCGGTAAAACATTCCTAACAAAGAATATACTCCGCCAGTTCATGAACACCGAAAATAGGTACAATCTGCGGGGTTCAACTGCCCGGAAAAATCCATGCCTTGTCATCATGGACCCGCAGGATGAGTATTCCCAGTTGTTTGAAGATAATCCAAAAATAAACTCTTCTGATGAATACAATTTCAAATCTCAAATGGTGGATTTCGGTCGCTGCGCCAGTACAAAGACATTTGTTGCAAAAATAGATGGACATAGGTACAACGGAAAATCTCGGTCACAGCAGGTGGAGTTCACCATTCCCTTTGAACTGGTAAAACACAATTCATGGCTTATTGCGGCAGCAGGACTGACCGAACTTCAGTATCTCGCACTTGACATCCTATTTGACGACTATTTCAAAGGAATTGGCAGTCACACATACCGAGAATTTATCGAACACATAGATGATGCAGGTACAAGGGCAACCTATGTGGACAGCGGGAAAATCCATGAAGCCTCTTATGACGGGATTGTGCGAAGGGTTAAAAACCGTGCCTATGAAGCTGTCTTTGACCAGGCTGCAAGACCAATAACTGATATTCTGGACGAGGTGTTCAAAGCCGGACAGGCGAGTGTATTCCCAACAGAGTATATCAATTCATCGCGCATCCGTGACCTTATCGTATTAACACTGATGACCATTGTAGTCGATAATAAACTGAGCACTTCTGGAGATGCGGCTCTGAAAAAGACACCTATCATTCTGGGACTGGATGAAGCACACCGGTATCTTTCAATTGCATCCGGTGAACATTCACGGAGAATTATCTCAAAATTCGCAGACGCTGCCCGACAGGGGAGAAAAGAAGGTCTTGGCCTATTCTTAATAACACAGGATCCACAGGATATTGATGAGACGGTGTTCAAACAGATCAACACGCGGATAGTTCTGAACCTCACAAATGATGCTGCAATCAGTTCCCTTAAGATCCAAAAGGAATACGAGAAAAGGATACCGTACCTGAAAAAAGGCCAGATGATCGTGCACAGCCCGGATAATAGTGATATGGTAGAAATTATAGGGCTTTCAAAATGTGTGGTCAAGCATGAGTAAAATCATCTTAACCAAAACCAAAGAGACATAAACAGTTGGTCTTCTAACAGCTACAACACTTATTGAATATAAGGCTAAGCTACTTAGATTAATGTTATCGATATTGAACCAGCATATACAAGTCAAATGTGTAGCAAGTGAGGTTTTATAGTAGATAGAAATGGCAAAGATTTTAAGTGCCCACACTGTGGATATATTGAGAATGCAGATGTCAATGCAGCGTTTGATATTGCAAAGAGTCAACGTATATCTAAATCCATCCAAGACAGAGATTTGATGGAAGGGAAAACTGATATCTCTAAACTAGCTCTAGTGAAAACGTCACTAATTATAGAACCCTGTAGCCTTTAGCCGTGCGAGTATGTCAGCAAAAACATGATATATATGAAACAAGATTAACACGTGAAATATAAATAATACAAAAATGAGCAAATATAAATATACTACGCGGGCGATGCAATGAAAATCAACGATAAAGAAGATATCCTGAGTGCTATTAAACAACACGATGTTAAATTTATACGGCTCCAGTTCACAGACATTCAGGGTGTCGTGAAGGATGTTGAAATACCGGTAACTCAGATTGAAAAGGCTTTGGATGTTGGAATCTCCTTTGACGGTTCATCCATAGAAGGTTTTGTCAGAATCAATGAATCGGACATGGTTTTGAAACCTGACATCTCTTCTTTTGCAATACTCCCGTGGAATTGCGAAAAAGGAACAGTAGCAAGGGTGATATGCGATGTTTACCTTCCAAACGGTGAACCGTTTGAAGGATGTCCTAGATATGTGCTCAAAAAAATGATGAAACAGGCAGAAGAAATGGGCTTTTCGCTTAATGTAGGTCCGGAACTAGAATTTTTTTTGTTCGAAACGGTTGATGGTAAAGCTACCAACATTCCACACGATTTTGGTAGGTATTTTGAATTTGCGCCCGCAGACCTTGCAGAGGATATCAGGCGAGACATTGTACTTACACTCATAAGCCTAAATTTTGATATTGAAGCATCACATCACGAAGTTGCCTTTGGTCAGCACGAGATTGATTTTAAATATGGAGATGCCCTTTCAACTGCTGATAATGTTGTAACCTTTAGGTACGTGGCAAGAACCATAGCAAAACTCAAAGGTCTGCATGCAACGTTTATGCCAAAACCAGTATTTAGTGAGAACGGTTCAGGCATGCATGTGAACCTATCGCTCTCAAAAGACGGTGAAAATGCATTTTACGATCCAGAAAAAGAGATACAAATCAGTGACATAGGACGGTATTTCATAGGCGGGATCCTGAAACATATCAAAGCCATAACAGCAATTTCAAACCCCCTCGTAAATTCTTACAAACGTCTGGTTCCGGGCTATGAGGCTCCAGTCTATATTGCTTGGTCAGGACCCAACAGAAGTTCTTTGATTCGTATACCAGCGGCACGCGCTAAAAGTACCCGTGCAGAACTTCGAAGTCCAGATCCCTCGTGTAATCCGTACCTGACATTTGCTGTAATTCTGGCAGCCGGTTTAGACGGTATCAGAAACAAGACCGATCCGGGAGAGGCCATCGATCTCAATATATTTGAACTAAATCAGCAGGAACGTACCGAGATGGGCATCGATATGCTACCTGGTACCCTAAGGGATGCTGCCAACTATCTCGAAGCCGATGAAATTCTCAAAAAAGCTCTTGGAACCCATGTTCATGATAATATCCTTCGGCTTGCACGAGCTGACTGGGAAGCTTATCGAGTCCAAGTACATGACTGGGAGATTAAGAGATATTTGAACATCGTCTAAATTTGAATATGAAAATTTGTTTTTTAAAAAATGATGCGGATTTGGAATATTATCATCCAATATAAAGATTTATGTAGCTTTTGAATTGTGGTTTTTTTTCCCGCATTTGAGTGAAAGACCCGGTGGGATTGCTGGCAGTATCGAAATATCGCTGGCAAAACCGGATTTGAATTATTAGTTATAGCAGAATATTAAAGGATAATAATTCAATAAACATATACAAATATTTCACCACAGAGGTGCACCAATGGTTATCTTTATATATTAGGTAATAGTAAAAAGGTTACCGTTTAGTATATGTTTCGAGCACTATCTTGAACTAGCCTTATTGCATAGCACTCTAATATTGAAATTTGTTAAGAAAGATAGAAACCCAAGACGGGCGAAAATAAAAACAGGAGCGTATTATTAGTGAATGAGTATGCAATTTTTTTCTTGGGATGCACCATTCCAGCAAGAGTCCTATTTATGAAAAAATCAATCCGACTGATAATTGACAAAATTGGAGTTGGACTTCAGGAGATGGATGGTGCCACTTGCTTCCCAAAAAAACAATCATCAAAGTGGGAGATAAATTTACATGGTATATCATAGCAGCGAGAAAACTTTGCTCGGCGGAGAATATGTTTTTGATATGTCGGTAGAGATTAATATTTCAGGTCTCAGAAACCATGATGCTAGAATGAAAATTGATGAAGATACAAAGAAGGTTATTTTCGAGTTGACGCATGAACCGGGATACCTTCATTGACGATGGTCTGCTTTCAGTTTCAAATATAGTGAAATATATAATTCCAATGCTGCTGAATCTTGCGGTATTGAACGGTCTTAAGTATATTGGAATAAAATACTTTTAAATCCCTCGAAAATACATAATTGAATGTAAGTCGGTAGAAGAAAATGGATGAACTAGATGTTCTGAACAGACTGAAAGATGCAGGCATTGAAGTGTTGACCTGCATGCAATGCGGCACATGCAGCGGAAGCTGTCCGTCTGGTCGTTATACGAGTCTTAACACTCGACGATTTGTGAGGATGGTACAGGTTAACATGGATATGCTACACTGTGAAGACCTGTGGATGTGTGCTACTTGCTATAATTGTCAGGAGCGGTGCCCCCGTGGGATTAAAATCGTTGATGCAATCCTCACTATCCGAACAATCGCAGTACATGAAGGTATCATGCTGCCTGAACATAGGAAGATCAGTCATTTGTTGCTCAAACACGGGCATTCTGTGCCGATCAATGATAGTACTAAACAAAAACGAGAGAAACTTGGACTGGAACCACTTCCTGAAACAGTTCACAAATACCCACAAGCACTCAAGGATGTTCAGAGACTTATGGAATCATGTGAATTTGATAAACTCGTGGCTGAAAAGTGATTGGTGATGCATGATGTTCTATGAGGAAGTATTGTTATGACAAAGTTATCGCTCTTTCTGGGTTGTATCATACCAAATAGGTATCCTGGAATCGAAAAAGCCACAAAGTTTTGCCTTGATAAACTTGGTATCGACTGCAATGACCTTAAAGGTGCATCATGCTGCCCGGCACCGGGCGTGTTCAGGTCGTTTGACAAAACGACATGGATTGCCCTTGCGAGCAGGAATATCGCTCTTTCTGAAGAGTTGGGGCGCGATGTCCTGACCGTCTGTAATGGTTGTTACGGTTCACTTGCGGATGCAAACCATGAACTCAAAAAAGATGCAACACTCAAAAAGAGCACGAATGCCCACCTTGAAAAAATAGGAAAAGAATTCAAAGGAACAGCAGATGTCAGACACATAGTCGAATTCCTTTACGATGAGCTGGGACCGGAAAATATCAAAGAAATGGTTGTAAATCCATTAAAGCTCAGGGTAGCGCTACATTATGGCTGTCATCTTGTGAAGCCTTCAAATGAGCGGAATCTTGGAAGTGTGGAAAGGCCGGATTTCTTTGATGAACTGATTGAAGCGATAGGTGCTGAGAGTGTGGATTATTCTGATAAGATGGCGTGTTGTGGTGCAGGAGGCGGTGTACGTTCCGGTCTTCATGGTACATCCCTAGAGATGGTAAACCATAAACTCTCCCGAATTCAGGAGGCAGATGTGGACTGTATCGTGAACGCATGCCCTTTCTGCCATCTGCAATTTGATGGGGGACAGGTGGAGATCAAGGATATACTTGGAATTGACTACAGTATCCCTGTTTTGCATTATTCTCAACTTCTCGGACTTGCACTTGGTTTTTCATCGCAGGAGATGGGTATCGATCTAAATCAGATCAAAAACAACGAGTTTATCGAGAAACTCAAAAAGCTTACTGAAGATTGAAATGGTGAAAACTTGAGTTGTGAAAAAACCGGTGTATATCTCTGCAGGTGTGGTGGCAACATCTCAGATATTATTGATGTCGACTATATTGCAGATGAAGTATCACGTATTGAAGGTATTGAATACACAAATGTCCAAGATTATCTTTGCAGCAGTGCCGGGCAGGATCAGATAAAAAGCGATATTGAAGCAGGGAAGGTCGAGAGGATTGTAATCGGGTCATGTTCTCCAAAACTCCATCTTGAGGTATTCCGCTCCATGGTTGAAAAGGCTGGTATCAACCCGATGCTTCTCGAGATAACAAACATCCGCGAACAGTGTTCTTGGGTACATAAGGACCGTAAAGAGGCTACCAGAAAAGCGATGGGACTTGTCAAAGGTGCATTTTCTCGAATGAGGAGTCTTGAGCCGCTTGAACCTATAATGAAAGAACTTAAAGACCACGTGCTGGTCGTTGGTGCTGGTATTTCAGGAATTACGACAGCCCTTGAGATGGCGGATGATAGACAGGTTATTCTGATTGACAAGGAAACGTACATCGGAGGTCATATGATCGGTATGTCAAAGACCTTCCCGACCTTTGATTGCTCGCAGTGTACCCTTACTCCCAAGATGGTGGAGGTGTTTAATCACCCTAACATCACTCTTTATACCCAGACCGAGGTCGCATCTGTGGAGGGTAATGCTGGTGACTTTAAAGTGACACTGTATCGCTCACCTAGGTATGTGGATGTTGATACATGTATCTCATGCGGCAGGTGTGCCGACAAATGTCCAAAAAATGCGATCAAATTACCGTTTGCACAGGCTATCCCGCAGGCGTATTTTATTGATGCCGAAAAATGTGTGAAATGCGGTCTTTGTGAAAAGGTATGCACAAGAGGCGCAGTCAAACTAGATGATGAGGGAGAGAACATCACGGTCAACGTTGGTGCGGTGGTTATTACGACAGGTTTTGAACCAATAGATCCATCTATTATCGAGGAATACAATTACGTTAAACATCCTAATATAATAACAGCAATTGAATTTGAGGAGATGGTTTCTGCTAAGAGCAGGACAGGCATGCGTTTACAAAAATCTGACGGCACGATGCCTCAGAAGGTTGCTTTTGTGTTGTGTGTGGGATCACGCGACTTTAACCGAGGAAACAAACACTGTTCAAAGGTGTGCTGCATGTATTCGCAGAAGCAGGCACAGTTAGTTCTTAAGATGAATAGGAATGCGGCTGTGACCATTTTCTACATTGATATGCGCTCAGGAGGTAGGCGAATGGAAGAATTCTATCTCCATGCACAGGAGATGGGAGTGAACTTTATCCGAGGGCGCGTCTCCAAGATAAATCCAATTGAGAATGGAACGTTGCAGGTGCATTATGAGGATACATTACTCGGGAAAATTGGGTTTGAAGATTTTGATATGGTTGTACTGTGCACATCTCTGAATCCATCGAAAGGATCAGGTGAACTTGCAGACCAACTGGGTGTACCTGTTGGTAGTGACGGTTTTATTGAAGAAAAGCATGTTAAGATTGGTCCGGTCAGTACCCTAAATCCAGGCGTGTTTGTGGCAGGTTGCGCAGTCGGACCAAAGGATATCCATGATTCGGTGACAGAGGCAATTAGTGCGGCACAGAAGGCATCACAGTTCCTTGGTAAAGGTGTAATCTCGATATCGCCAGAGAAACCAATTGTCAAGGATGGTTGCGACGGATGCGGCAAGTGTGTGGAGGAGTGTCCGTATGATGCGCTTTCAATGGAAAATAGAAGACCTTTACTTGCTCCATTTTCCTGTAATGGATGCGGCATCTGTGCGGCAGAATGCCCACAAAAAGCGATAGTGATTGCAAATCATACACGTGAGCAGTTAAAGGCAGAGGCAGAAGGAATTCTTTCAGTAGGCATTGGTGTGATCGTGTATATCGAACCTGCCGCATATGCGGCTGCTGATCTTGCAGGAGTTAATCATGGCAAATATTCGACGCTTATCAGGTTTGTTCAGGTTCCTTCAATTCATATAGTTGATGCGGACATCGTAAACCATGCTTTTGAGCATGGTGCAGGTGGTGTGATGCTTATTGAAGGTACAAATGATGAGACAATGACCTCACGTTCCAAAGAGTTATACAGTAAGCTCAAAAAAGCTACAAAGAGTCACAAAAAACCTATCAGATACTCACATATAGAAACCGCACAGTATGAGAAGCTGATGAACCTCCTAAATATCTTTGCTGAGCAGGTGTTGGTTCAGGAGGCAAAGAAGGCTCAAAGGTTTAGTTAAAGAGACTGTGGGAAAAATACCTGAAAAGTGCTTAATTTGAAACATTAAAAATTAGTATTTAAATTAAATCAGTATGCTAAGCCCTGTAGAGTTTACTCATTGAAGATGAAATATCGAAAAACAAGGCTTTCCGACAGTCTCTAGAAGTAGATTGTCGGATAAATTTCCGATTCTACACAATTACTACAGAGACTGTCGAATAATACAAGATTAAAATTCTTTGACCTTCTCAAATTTCAACATAATATTTTAAAAAGAATAAATCCCCTAAGTATTACTCACCATCAGAAAACACAAATTGGATAATTGTGTTTTTAAAAAAAACTATAAAAACTTGATACCAAGATTCTTTAACTTGTTTTTGGCACTGATGTTGATTATCAGCGGTGTCAGAGACTCAATCATCGCCGATGTCTCCAGAGGACCCACATCAAGCGGACGCAGGTTTGAGATATCCCGAACCAGATCGAATACTACTTTCTTTCCATGCATACTGTTGCCACTAACCCCGATGTCATAGTCAAGCTCAACGTCAAGATCCGCCAGTTTCTTTGCCGGGACATTATGGAATGCTGAGACCAGTTCTATATTTGCGGGTAGAAGTGCAGCCAACTCCTGGGCAGCACTGCCTGCTGGGGGAGTGACATAGCAGAAATAGTTAGCATTATAATCTTCACGGGAAACTGGGATTTTCAGGGAAGTCGTATCTGGATGAATATAACAATAGTCCTTTTCAATTGGGACAACAACCGAAACTACGATTTGATTATTAAGCACAGGGCGAATCAATTCAGAAACTGAACCAATATGATTATACTTTACAGCAATAAGTATGACATCTGCATTTTCAGCAGCCGTCTTATTGTCAGTCCCTTTAATTTCAGCCTTTATCCCACGGTTTGTCAGAATATCATTATATTCAGATGCTGTGGCTTTAGCTTTTCCCGCGTCACGTGAACCTATGATTATCTCATGTTTTTTGTTCAAGCGCAGTGCAAAGCCTTTTCCAATGCTACCGGTACCACCAAGTATTGCAATTTTCATAGCAAATGACTAATTATTATAGTAAATATAATAATCGATTTAAATCGGAAGTGTATCGGAGATGTTATTATATATATATATATATTAATTGGGTCTTATTGAGAGTTTAGGGATACTGGAAGAAGTTACACTACTCCCAAATATCCTTATTTCCTATTAACGGTTTTTCAGAATTCCAGATTTGTGCAATTGTGATTAAACCCAACCGCGGTCTCTCATGGCTTCGACCACACGTTGAACAGCAACCACATAGGCAGCCTTTCGCATATTTATGCCATATTTCTTGGAAGTCTCCAATACCGAATGATAAGCAGGAGTCATTTTCTTATCCAAACGTATATGGACCTGTTCTTCATCCCAGTAATACATATAGAAGTTCTGCACCATCTCAAAATAAGAGACTGTTACACCACCTGCATTACACAAGAAATCAGGTATCAGGTGAACACCATTATTATAGAGAATATCATCGGCTTCTGGTGCGGTTGGGCCGTTGGCCAGCTCACCGACAATCTTTGCTTTAATATTTGAAGCATTCTTTTTTGTAATGACGTTCTCCATAGCTGCAGGAATAAGTATGTCTACATCAAGTTCCAGTATGTCTTCATTTGATATAGGAGTTGTATTGATATAACCAACCACTGAACCTGTCTTATTTTTATGTTCGAGTACAGCCTCAGGATCCAAACCATAGTCATTGTAGATACCACCTCTACTATCAGTGATAGCCACTATGTTGCATTCAAATAAGGATTTAGCAAGAATTGCCGCAAAAGACCCAGCATTCCCATAACCTTGTATGGCAACGGTGGCCCCTTTAAGCTCTATACCTAATTCTTTTGCTGCTTCACGAATTGCGTATAAACCACCCCTTGCAGTTGCATCGCCACGACCTGCCGAACCACCCACACTGACCGGTTTACCGGTAATAACACCAAACTGATGATTCCCGGCTATCTTTGAGTACTCATCCATCATCCAGCCCATCATTTGGGGTGTTGTATAAACATCGGGTGCAGGAATGTCCTTTTCCGGACCAACGAAATTCCATACTCTATAGGCATATTCACGACATAAACGTTCCAATTCCCCTTTGGACATTTCCTTTGGATTGCAGATAACACCGCCTTTTCCTCCTCCAAGGGGTAGATTAAGAAGTGCACACTTCCATGTCATCCATGCTGCGAGCGCTCGTACAGTATCAACGGTCTCATCTGGATGGAAACGGATTCCTCCCTTTGTTGGACCTCTTGCATCATTATATTGAACCCTAAATCCCTCAAAAACTTTAATTGAACCATCATCCATTCGAACTGGTAACGATATATGAAGTTCACGCATCGGAACTCGAAGGATTGCATGTATATCAGAATCTAATTTAAGAATCTCTGCGCAGTCATCCAGCTGCTCCTGTGCGTACTCAAAAAGGTTAAGTTTATCCATTGATTTTACCTCCACTTTTAGTTTTTACACGCTTTTTTAATATTTTTATGGCCTGAACGGGTCATTTTGCCTAACTTCGATATGCAAACATTGCTGTATTATATCTCCCACAGATGAACATTCTATTTTGTTTCTATCTTCGTTATCACATGGGTATATGATAGGCAACCAGAAGTGAGGTGTAGAGATTTATTATAAATATTTGATCGTTAAAATTCGAAATAATCAGTCAAATAACTTGAAAATTAAAAAACTATTTATGTAAAATAATAGGAAAGCACTAGTCGATTATATATTTTTCTTTTAAATAATTATGTTTTTAGGGATTCTGTTAAATCAGTAAGTACGACTTGTTTAAAAAAGTAAGTGGTGTGTAAGTATGAAAAAATAGTTACAATTATAAAAAGGAAAAAATATGAACCTTGCCGCACAGTTTTAAAAAGAGTTTATCGAAAGTTCGAAGGCAAATGATATGAAATATATTTTAGGAGCAAGTAAGAGCTAATCCCCCGCCTTTTCAAAGGTGGGATACAACCCGTCAACTTCAGTGAGGGGAGTAGTCACTAAAACTTATTTTTCGATTTGTATATTATGCAATATAAGTATTCCTCTAAAATATTCCTTTTCCATCCAAAAATTATAACGACTGTGCATTCTTAAGGGATGATAATTTTCACACCAGTTCCTCGATTCGTCTCATTTTTTCAAAATTGACCAGTGTAGACATTGCATTTATTTTAATGGGAATACATTGCTCCTGTACAATCGCCATTTGGTTTGTACCACCAATGACCACAACACCAAAGTGGTCCCTTTCAACCGGCATATCGAGGATACTTGTGTTTGGTTCCCCTACTTCCATAATCCCGCTAAATCCTGAATCCACCAAATCCGAAAGGATACGCTCAGTATCGTCTCTGGCAACCATCGGAACTTCTCGCAAATTAGCCAGAAGCTTGCCTGAGCCTGTTCTCATAACATCTGTAACAGAAGTTATCGCCTGTGACATTAGGACTTCCAGCGGATCAATAGTCGTACTCTCATATGTCAAAACATCTGTAAATCGTATAGGAGTGCCTTTTTTAACCTGAACAAGTCCTCCAAATTTTGGGTTTACCTGAATACCGGCCTTTAGAAGCACACCGTCGATAGTTATACTGCAAACTGTTGCAAACCCCACCTTCCCTTTTCCGACCACCAGACCCTCGATACTGTCACCTTCGTGTATTATTTTTAGATACGGGCTCAGCGACAAACCACCCATGACAGCCATCTTGAAAAAACTGAGCACATCATTGAAATCTTTGCTATCGACTATCGACACATTGACTATAACGTCCCCTTTCTTAGATTTTGGGTTAAATGTTGTCCTGAACATTAAATCGTCGATTTTGGACGATGTGAACTTAATACGACCTTCTTCTTTCAACACCATATATATGCCTCTGATTTTTTTCTGTGTATTGAGTATTTCAGTAATTACAGGCTCATGCTCACGATAAAATAATTATTTTTCATCTGATATTGACAAAAAGCCAGTTAGTGTTCAATAATTAACTTATAAAGTGCAATCAAGTTTGATTTCATGAGAATTTCATGAGAACTTCATGAGTACCATTGCTTTTATAATTAGTGGCAATATATTTTATTTATATCTTTTTTTTCTTTGAGTTAACCCCAAAATAAAGACAGCTAGAAACATGAGAAACATAATGTTTGGATAAATTAAGATGTGTGACGATATATATTAATACTAATTAGAAGGTATAAATCTTCCTTATGCCACCTGTATAAATTTGTGTTTGCTCCACTTCGTCGGATTAATTGGATAATGTGCAAGCCTCAAAGTAAATTCAGACGAAGGGAAAACTTTCTTGATAATATTAGTGGTTCTCTTTAACATCGTGTGGGTAATGTCAATTTCCCTGCCATTAAGAATATCATTGTGTTCCTATATTTCTCAGTCTTCAACCC
>JAFGOO010000119.1 GCA_016926455.1 Methanosarcinaceae archaeon
AGCATTAGTAGACATTATATTGAAACAACATATATATTTTTGTATAAAATAGAGAACATACTAATGCTGTGTTGGGATATTACGCCTTTCATCCCCCATCTTACGAAAGGGGACTTCTCGGCTTATAAGTTAAATCTGTTTGAATGGGTATATCTAAAATTTTTTAGTGGAACGGTCGGGTCTGAATCATTAACCGTTGTTGCATGATTTATTCCATTCCATAACAACAAAATAGTGAATCACTCCAAGCTTACTCATTGAGCTTCTTACAAGTAACTACAATTTGTGGTATTTCTACAGAGCCTATTATACAATTGCTTTTTTGCATTTAGCCCAGAATATAGAACTGAACTTAGGATAAATATAATAAGTCCTCAAGGAAATATATAATTAGAAATATCAGGTTTCCTGACAAGAGAGTGGGTAGAAGATGAAGGACATGGGGACGACCTTCAAAGAACTTGAAAGTTTTGAAGAAGGTTTGAATGAGAGGGAAGCACAAAAAAGACTTCTTAAATACGGATTCAACCAGCTTGAGGAAAAGGTCAAGGTTACACCACTCAAGGTATTTTTGAGACAGTTTGTAAACTTCATTGTCTGGGTATTGCTGGCAGCTGCATTCATATCCCTGTACATAGGCGAATTCCTAAGCTTCTGGGTCATCATTTTCATAATCGTTTTTGTAATACTTATGGGATTCTTCCAAGAATATAAGGCCGAAAGGGCAATGGAAGCCCTCAAAAGTATTGTTCAGCCTACCACCACGGTTCTGAGGAATAACAGGCCCGTGAGAATCCTGACAAAAAATGTAGTACCCGGGGATGTACTGTTGCTTGAGACTGGGGACAAGATACCGGCTGATGCGCAGGTCTTTGATATAACAAGCCTCAAGGTCGATGAAGCAACTCTTACAGGGGAGAGCACAGCCGTACAGAAAAAAAAAGGAGATCTTCTCTTTGCAGGAACACAGATAGTACACGGCAAATGTAGGGCCGTGGTCGTTGCCACGGGAATGAACACAAAACTGGGCCAGATAGCAGGGCTGATACAGGAAGAGGAGGAAAAAACACCGCTTCAGGTGAAAATAGCTCACCTTGCAAAGACATTGGCAATCATAGCCCTGGTGGCATCACTGAGCACTTTCATTCTGGGAATATTTACAGGTGCACCTATCCCGGAAATGCTGATAATAGCCCTTGCACTTGCAGTCTCAGCAGTGCCTGAAGGTCTGCCCCTTACAATGACGATCACACTGGCCTACGGGATGCGGCATATGGCAAAGCACAATGCCATCATCAGAAAGATGCTGGCTGTTGAGACCCTGGGATCCACAACTGTGATCTGCACGGATAAGACTGGAACCCTTACAAAGAACGAGATGACTGTGCAGAAGATCTATGTAAATGGGAATATCATCGATGTTACTGGAGTTGGTTACGAGCCAAAAGGGAACCTGCTTGTTAGGGATGAGAAGATAGTCCTTGAAAAAGATAGCACACTTACAATGCTCCTGAAGGCATCCACTCTGTGCAACAATGCGGTCCTCAATGAGAGGGAAGGAAAATGGAATACTCTGGGCGATCCAACCGAAGTGGCACTTGTAGTTGCAGCAGCAAAGGCCGACCTCTGGAAGGATGAGCTGGAAGATGAATACAAAGAGATAGAGGAGATAATATTCACATCCGAGAGAAAGATGATGTCTACGGTGCACAGTCGGGAAGGTGAGAACTTTGTATTTTCAAAAGGTGCACCAGAGGTATTGCTGGAAAGGTGTGGATACATAGAGAAAGGGGGAGAGGTCTTTGAACTTGGCGAAGAGGAGGCAAGCAGAATACTGGCTGAGAACAGCAGTCTTGCAAGTTCTGCTTTCCGTGTCCTAGGAGTGGCTTACAAGAAGATATCCGAGCTTCTCACACCAGAAAATATCGAGAAGGACCTGATCTTCCTAGGCCTGACTGCAATGATAGATCCTGCAAGAAAAGAGGTTTTCAAGGCGGTTAAGACCTGCCATGAAGCCGGTATAAAGGTCTTCATGATAACTGGAGATAATGAGGATACAGCCAAAGCGATAGGAAAACAAATCGGGATATTCAATGAGAACAGGAATTTTGATGATGTGGAGGATGAAAAACTTAGAAGCATCATCGAGGATGGGGCTATTAATGGCAGTGAGCTCAGCCAGATGAGGGATGAAGACCTCGATCTGCTGGTTGACAGGATCAATATCTACTCCAGATCTATGCCCGAGCAGAAGCTGAGGATAGTAAAGGCCCTTCAGAAAAAGAGACATGTTGTAGCAATGACAGGAGATGGCGTGAACGATGCCCCTGCACTTAAAAGGGCAGATATTGGAATATCAATGGGCATAAAGGGGACGGACGTTGCAAAGGAGTCCAGTGTCATGGTGCTGCAGGACGATAACTTTGCTACCATTGTCGAGGCCGTCAAGAGGGGGAGGACGATCTACGAGAACATAGAAAAGTTCACGGTCTACCTGATCTCAAGGAACTTCACAGAGATAATTCTCATACTGCTTGGTGTAATGCTGCTTGGATTCGAGTTTCTTCCTCTTCTGGCCCTGCAGATACTTTTCATAAACATGTTCGATGAGTTAATGCCAGCTATCGCCCTAGGACTTGACCCCATAAGGGAAGATATAATGTACAAAAAACCCAGAGAGCCTGGTGAAAGAATACTGAAGAAAAGGAACCTGACGCTAATTCTAAGTATGGCCCTGATAATGGGATTTGCATCTTTTTTGGTATTCGTACTGAACAGCCCAGCGGAGGATATACAGAGGGCAAGGACGCTGACCTTTGCCACCATCGTGAGCATGATTCTTTTCATACCCTTTGCTTTCAGGTCCCTAGAGAAATCGATATTTAGTATAGACTTTACAAGTAACAGGCTGATGATCATAGGGGTGTTGAGCACTTTCATCCTGACCCTGTCAGTCATGTACATACCGTTCTTAGCAGGGATATTCGAACTTACTTCATTGGGGCTTGCTGATTGGGTAATACCTATATCAGTTGCTTTCTTGACACTGATATTTGCCGAAGGCATAAAGGTAACCATAAGGAATGTGAGATGAGCAGGCATGAAGAGGAAAAACGCATTGACAATAGCAATATTCATTACCCTTGCAACCTCTTTGTTTATAATATATTATCAAACAGGATCCTCAGATGATGCTTTGGAACAGGAATACGACCTCAATTATTCATAGGTTCAGGATCTTGAAAGCAACATAACCTCAGGATACAACATATACTGCCAGATGGCAACAGGGTCATCGGGATTTTCTTGATAATTTACAATCAGGGCTGCAACTTGTAGTTACTTGTAAGAATCTTCATGCTTAAACGTGGAGTAGTTCAAGATTCATCTTTGGATTATCACAAAAAGGCAAGTTTAGGTGTGGATATCAGTGACCCTAGTAATCCCACTCTTGCTGGCAAAAATGATACTGCTGGTTCATTAGGTGTTGCAGTTTCAGGCAGCTATGCTTATGTTACCGATTGGTATAATAGGCTTGTAGTCGTGGATATCAGCGACTTAGTTGTATCTGAATTGGAGGCATCATTCTCTGTTGAATTAACTGCACCTTTGACTATGCAGTTCACTGACGCTTCAATAGGTGCAACTGAGTGGTTCTGGGACTTTGGTGATGGCAACACTTCCACTGATCAGAATCCAACTCACACTTATGCAGATATTGGTGAATATACTATTGAGGATTCTGATTAACCCCTAATTTTTATTTTTTTTATTTTTGAAAAACAATCTAATATTGCGTTGTTTGATATTTGATCGCGCATGGGAAATCGCCTTCGAAGCAATTTCACTGCTCAAAACATAAAACAGGTGATATACAAGTGATATTACCAATTAGGACTTGCCACCTTAAATGTTGCATCTTTCTTGAAGAGATCATCGTTACCTCTTCCCAAGTACAATTTGAAATTTTTATGTCTTATATGATAATCAGGGTAATTGACAGACTCAAACGAAGACCAGGTGTTTGCACCCAGACCTGAAACTAACTTGAAGCTGGCATCTTTCCTGAATAGCTCATCATCAATATACGGATGTAGTTTAAGAATGAAATTCTGGTGTCTCAAATAGTGACCGGGATAATTTACGGATTGAATCGAAATGTACCGTTCAAATGGTAGCTCTGACTCCAATAGTCCTGATACAATCCGGAATGTCGCATCTTTCTTATCAAGCTCAGTCTTAATCAAGGACATCCCTCCAATGAAATTTCTATGCCTGATAAAGTAATTCGGATAATTAAATGATTGTAAGGCAACCTGACCAGAAGTTTCTATTTCAATGAGAGTAAAAGTTTCCCAGGATCCAATAGACGAACGGTTTACTACGAGTTCCTTTCCACCACCACCTTCAGCACAAACATATTTTCCATTATGTGCACGTAAAGCTACTTGATTCACTTCTCTCCCAATGAGTGAAAATGTTGATGATGCATCAATCTTAGTACTGTTAGCAGTTAATTTTCCACCGTTTTCGGAAACATACAGTCTATTATATGCACGAATTGCTACCTTACCATGTTCAAGTTGAATCAATTCAAAGTTTTTCCACAGCCCACTTTGATTACACCTTGCAACGAGATTATATCCACTTGGATTACATACATATTGGCCGTTTTGAGATCGCAAAGCAATTAAACGACAGCCAGGAGTATAATTTGCTGTTTTTTGAATATCTTCATATTTAATACTCTTCATTTCAAGACTGGCCAAATTTTGTCCTCTAACTACTATCTCCCTATATTGCGGTTCTTGATTTTTTACCGCCCCGGAGGTTAAAAGCAAGGGGCTATGTTTCTTTAGCCATTCATATCTACTTCCTACCATTAAAATTTCGGCGATATTCAGCTTTTTATCCATATCTATATGCATAAAAATTTTTTTCGAATATTCATCCGTAAAATAATATAGCTTAGACCGTTGATCTTTCTCTATCCTAAATTCATGTGCTTGATGCGTGTGACCTGATAAAACAAGAACTGGATTGTTGGTCTGTTGGTTCTTCAAATGGGTTATACTCTTTAATAACTCATTCACCATTCCATCGGAACAATTAAAGGTGAGGTAAGGGTAACGATTACCGTGTTTGAAATACTTCGTTTTTGTTAATGGGAATCCTTGATGATTTAACCACTGGATAGTCTTATATTTTCGATCGAGTTCCGGCTCTGCTCTATTTTCTGGAAAAAGAGGTGCAGGTAATATATATGCCAAGAAATTGCTTAGTCGATTTGGTGGACGGCTAGAGTTTTCATGATTAGATTCATAATAAAGATAATCTCTACTTATACCCTTTTCTTTAGGCAATGATATTAATGGTGCATGTGTAAAAATAAAGATTAGTTTTTCTTTTTGGATTTCCAATGCATTTTTTAATAGTTTGAGATGTTCATTGGTAATTCCACGACTATGTGGACCGCCATTAACAAAATCCGTAATCCAACGAGGGTATTGGGCTAAATTCATACCTTCCATAGCTAACTCTTCCTGCTTTGGATACCGATCATACGCAGTGTTCAGACATAGAAAGCTGGAATTTCCGAGCTGAAAACTAAAGTCAATATCATAATTAACTGTACAGAGATATTGCGATAGAATCCAGGATTTCGGTTTTATAAGCCAGTAAGCCCAGTCTTGATTCAAAGATGCCTTCCATTTTGTAGTTTGAAATTCTTTAAAAGTTTTTCGAGGTGCAATTGAAGTTGTGTTTCCTTGGATATCCTGGTGAGGAATATATGGAAGATTATGGTATTTACCTGCAAAACGCGGAAAAGCCCAGAAATCGTATTCAATTCCTTCATTATCAAGGAGGCCAAAAGAACTATAATCATGCCGTTTATACAATTTTATACCTAACAAAGAAAGCTTAGCATTCCAGTTTAGTAATACTTCATTCGCACGATAATCATGGTTTCCCAGTATGGTAAAAATCGGGCATTTCAGTGCCTCGCCCTTGTTATCCCGACCAGTGATAATCTCATGAAATTTTTCAACATTGGATTTCCATGATGCACCTGCTGCTTGACGCCTCATGTCCGGAGCGTGACCTCCTTGCCCACAGACAAAGTGCCCATCCCAGTAGCCGTCAAAATAAAAATCTACTATATCTCCAGTTAATATAACAATTACATTCTCTTTTTCCAACCGCTTATTTACTACACTGATAAAAGCCCTTAAATTATCATTGGGATTGATATACCGTTCTTTCAGTTTTTGGCACTCTTCCCTGTTACGAACCTCGCAGAGAATGTCAGGGATTAGGTCATTTCTTTTTGCAATATGCGTGTCGGTGATATGAAGAATGGTAAATTTGTCTGATTTTTTCAATGTTTCATGCACATAAATTGCATGATAATTTTTTCTGCCGGACAAATCCAAATTCAAGAGAATGGGCCACCCAAATTGATCTTTGAGTGTTTTGATTGATTGCTCACTAATGCCTACTTCTACCGTCGCTTCCCATCGAAAACCGTTACGATACTGCTGGTCTTGGTTTGTTTCAGCATGGACGACATTGTTATAGTTTTCCTTATATTCTCTATGACGGAAGTAACCATAAACACGGTGTATAGTCAAGGGAATGTCAACATTGTTCCAAATAATATGCGGCGGGTTTTTTCTCAAAGTCTCCGCAATTTCGGAACTGGAAGGATAGTGCACATCATTTTCGTTTTCTTCTTTACCTTGTATCCACTCTTTTTGATACGCTACTGTAATTTCAAAGCGCTCTAATTCATTCGGTTCTAAAATTAAAGGCATTCCTAAGTTTGGACGAACTAAACGAATCATTTTAAACCTCCACTTATAAAAGTCACTTTAGCCAAGGTTTGTTTATAACCCCTAAACCTATCGATTTTCAACCTTGTCCGGCAATATAATTCTCAATAATGCTGCATACGTTGTACGTCACCGGTCACGATTTAATTTTGGAGTGAACCCCTTCAAGTATATATTTAGTTAAGCTTCTTTAATAAAATTAACGACTTGTCAAATCCAATTCAATTGATGATTTATAGCAAATCGATGAAATAAGACGTATCAAATTCAGTACTTCTCTAATTTTCCCTCCTTTTTGTTCTTACAGCTATCAATCTACCTCAAGCACTCAACTACCAGCTGAATCCTTAACTTTCTTCTAAGCCATTCCTCAACAAAATAGTGAACTACTCCACGCTTACTCTTAATGAATACTAAAGAATACTAATGAATGTCAAATTAGTAGATAATAGTGTTATGAGAGTAATTAAAAGAATACCAATAAATATTAATGAATACTAATGAATACTAATGAATGTCAAATTAGTAGATAAGTGCGTGTGTAACTATGAGAATTCCAGAAAAACCACCCTCCAAGAACGAAACTAGTAAATTATTAAGAAGAAGCAATCTCAATTTTATCGAAGATTATAAGTCATATTTAGATATTGTAAATTCAAAATATTTACATTGGGATGAGATCCCAATGAGATTTAAGAATGCTAATATCGATCTTAAACTGTTATGGGGTTATGCCAAGTTTGCTAGAGCATTTAATAATAGACCCATTAATCTGGAGGGCTTAACGTTAAATTATGTTCAAACTCCAAAAATTGAAAAAGCACTTCACGACCTAGATATGCGAGTTGGAGGTAAATTTGAGTTTGAATCGCAGATGCCATCGGTCGACATGAAAAAAAAATATTTAGTCAATTCACTGATGGAGGAAGCAATAGCTTCTAGTCAATTGGAAGGTGCAGTTACAACAAGGATAGTCGCGAAACAAATGTTGAGAGAAAATAGGAAACCAAAGACGATCTCTGAACAAATGATATTGAACAACTATGTTACGATGATGTATATTAAGGATACTACGGAACCAAACCAACAATTAACATTAGAATTAATTAAGGAAATACATAAAAAAATAACAAAATACACTCTTGAAAAAAAAGAGTACGAAGGAGCTTTTAGAACGGATAATGAAGTTAAAGTGTTTTCAAGAGATGATGGTCAGCTTCTTTATGAACCACCTGACCACAGTCGCATTGATATGCTCTTAAATCAGGTTTGTGTTTTAGCAAATACCGAGAATGGTGAATA
>JAFGOO010000120.1 GCA_016926455.1 Methanosarcinaceae archaeon
AGATTGCAATCCCAATCTGAGAATGTTGATAGCTGCATTGTGGTCCCTGTCCATAACAAGACCACAGCTACTACATTCATGTGTTCTCTCTGATAATGTCTTTTCAACGAACAGACCACATCTTGAGCACATTTTAGAAGTATTTGCCGGATTAACCAATACAACAGTAGTACCAGCACTTTCAGCCTTGTACGTTGTTGCAGTGATTAATTTGTTCCATGAAGCATCTGATATGCTTTTTGCAAGAAAATGATTTTTGAGCATACCTTTAATGCTCAAATATTCAAAAGCAATAAAGGAATAGTTATCCGCCAGATCCCGGCTTAATTTGTGAATGAAATCAGAACGTTTGTTTGCAATTCTTTCGTCTACCCTTTGTACAATTCTTATTGCCTTTTTTCGTTCAGGAGAACCTTTTGGAGTTCTTGATAATTTGCGCTGGACTCTTGCAAGCTCTTTTTCCTCTTTCCGGAAAAAACGTGGGTTAGATATGGAACTTCGATCAAACATTGTTGCAAAAGTGGATAATTCGACATCGATTCCAATTACCATTTCAATCTCCTTTTTAGGAATTGGCTCTTCTTTTTCTTCTGATTCGGTTATTATCGAAACGAACCACTTGTCACATGCAGCGCGTCTTAATATTACTCTTTTTATTTCCCCTTTAGCTTTATATCTGCATTTTTACATAGACATGTCCGATTTTGGAAAGGTACAGATGACTGCCTTTTACTTGAAATCCCAGTTGAGGATACGTGAAGCTATTGTAACATCCTTTTCCTTTGAACAGTGGATATCCGGTTTTTTTCTCTTTTTTAGACGCCTGAAAAAGTGCTTGAGGGCAAGATCTACTCGTTCTTGCACTTCCTAAAGAGTTTGCTAGAACACTTCTTTGTATTCGGGATTTTCTGTCTTCCATTGTGGAATTAGTTTGTTCAGTGTCTATTTGGATAACGTTTTTCCGGATTCTTAATAAGCTTGCTTTTGTTCTGCAAGTGTTCGGTTATACACCTGCCTGCATAACTCCAAGCTCCACTGCATCTTTTTTTCCTTGGTTTTGTTAGGGTATATACGGAACTTGTATATCTTACGCATAATTAAGTATATTTTTCTATTTACTTAATAACATTTTGCCGATTTTGAGTGTCAACTAAAAGGCAGGATACTATTCATACCATATCTAAAGAACCTGGGCTTTCTCTACCCCTACACCCCATCATTAGTAAGTAATACAAAGGGAATTTATCCTTTTTAAAATATTATGTGAAAATGAAAATAGCAAATAGGTTTTCTACAGAGTCCAAAAAGGATAAATCTATCTTAATTGTATCTTACATTGAACTTTGAGAAATTCGGTTTTGGGGAAGATTTCAATTTATCTTGAAGAGATGATATTATGAATAGCGACAAAGAAACACACAATTCTGTGAAAAGAAGATTGACCAAGAGCAAAGATGATCGTGTGATTGAAGGAGTATGCGGCGGTTTAGCCGAATATTTCGAAATAGATTCTGTAATTGTTAGACTTGTGTTTCTTATATCCGTATTTATCAATGGTTTTGGAATCTTATTGTATATTATTTTGATGATAGTCATGCCCAAACAAGATATTGAGGAACAATCACAACCATCCAAAATAATTAATGATAATGTCCAGCACATGGGAGAACAGGTAAAGGATATGATAGAGAACATTAGTGAACAAACGGAAGAGAGTGTGAAGGAAAAGTTAACTGATTCGGACCAAAAAATGAAAAAAGCACATGAACGTTCCAAATGGTTCGGGGCACTTATTATCCTATTGGGAATCTTCTTTTTTTTGGACGAACTCAACCTGGTATGGTGGTTCAATGAAGACCTTTTCCTGCCCCTCTTACTAATCTTTATCGGCTTGTGGATACTTATAAAACGCGGGGATAGGTAATAATGACCAAGAATGGGATCACAGGACCTCTAATTCTGATCACATTTGGTATCCTCATGATACTCAATAACCTAAAAATACTACCTAGTGGCTTCTTTGGTTCACTGTGGCATTTCTGGCCAGTGATCTTAATACTTTCAGGTCTGGATATTATGCTAACATACAGCGAATCAAGGAGCAAATATTTTCTGAAAATACTGATTGGAATAGCTGTTGTTTGCGGAGCTGTTGCTCTTGCTTGGATTGGTGTACCCCAATCATACCAGCCACAAACGCAAGCAATTTCTTTTGATGATCATGGGGATGATCTTCGAGCAGCATATCTTGAAGGCACGAATCGTTTCTTTGCAGATTTCAGTCATGCAAATATGAGTGAAGCACACTTAAATGGTGCCAATTTTTTCTTTATAGATCTGAGCAGCGCTAATCTGGAAGGTGCAGAACTAAATGGTTCGAACATATTTTTTGCTGACATGACCAATGCTAACATCAAAAATGTAGACATGGACGGAGCGAACATATTTTTTGTAGACCTGAATGGGGCCGACCTTGAAGGAACAGATATTGAATCTGCAAACCTGTTATTTACCACGGGTATAGACGGTTGATGATAAACTCTGAGATTCTTATTTGAATACATATTGTATTGAGCCAATTCTCTCAGGTCAGAGAAAAAAAGGTTACTTAAACATGCATAAACGAATATTGGAATATAAAAAACGCCTTGAAAAGATCGAAGAGTTAATCGACGAGATGCTGCAACAATCAAAGGCTGGGACAATTATAATAGTAGAAGGAAAGAGGGACATTGTCGCTTTGAGGAAACTTGGGATAAGAGGTCATGTGGAATCTGCAGCGCAGAAAAAACTGATGGAATTTTCCGAAAGGATAGCAAATGATGGAAAAGATATAATCATACTCACAGATTGGGACCGCAGGGGAGATATCCTGTCACTGAAACTCACAACATACCTGCGAGACCTTGGGAATGAGCCGAATCTCCTGATACGTGAACGCTTAAGATCTCTAGTAAAAAAAGAGATAAAGGATGTTGAAAGCCTGTTCACTTATGTTGTAAAACTGAGAAACATTACTGGTTACACAGAGAAAAGTCATCCTGCCCATAACTATGAACTTTAGGAGCAAGTAAGGGCTAATCTCCGCTTCTTCAAAGGTGTGATAAAGCCGCTGAGAAAATATAGGTATCACTTACATGCAATCGGGTTTTTCTTTGAATTCGGACAGATTATCTCTTTTCAGGATAGGTGATACCAAAATCCAGTTTCATGAACCAGCAGAAGAAGAAATTAAGCGGCTCAATTTTCGAAAGATGCCCGTCACTTCAGTGAGGGAAGGAGTCACTACTCAATTGCTTCAATGATGGACGTTTTTCATATTTCAGATATTTTTAATACAGTAGTTTGTGTTTGTATCTTATCTGTAGTGTACACTCAAACTTTTTATCTCAAAAGCACAATACTCCTCTATTCATAATCAGAAGATGATAACAATGGAACAATTACAACAGCTGCTTGAAAATTTATCTAATGCTCATGGAATATCGGGTTATGAGAATAGCATTAGAGCATTGATGGAAGAAGAGATTAGACCGTATGTCGATGAGGTTAAAACCGACAGGATGGGAAACCTTATAGCAACCAAAAAAGGCACAGGTCCAACCATCATGCTGGCTGCCCACATGGATGAAATAGGGCTAATGATAAAATACATCGATGATAATGGATTTTTACGTTTTGTTAAAATCGGCGGCTGGTTTGACCAGACACTGCACAGTCAGCGCGTCATTGTGCACAGTAAGAACGGTCCCATAGTAGGTGTTATAGGTGCCAAACCCCCTCATGTCATGAAAGAGGAGGATAAAAAAAATCCGGTCAAGGCTGAGGATATGTTTATCGATGTGGGTGCAAAAGACAAGGAAGACGCTGAAAAGATGGGGTTAGAGGTTGGTCTTCCAATCTCTATCGACAGGAAGTTTACACCTCTTGCCAACGGGATGATTACAGGGAAAGCATTTGACAACAGGGCAGGTGTTGTAATACTCATCGAAGCCATGAGGCAGATCTCTGATATGGACATCAAGGCAACGGTCTATGCGGTTGGCACGGTTCAGGAAGAAGTAGGTCTTAAAGGTGCGCGTACCTCAGCATTTGGATTGAATCCGGATGTTGCTCTTGCTACTGATGTCACCATACCAGGTGACCACCCGGGCATTGAAAAAAAGGATTCTGCCCTTGAGATCAACAAAGGTGCCGTGATTACTATTGTTGATGGAGCCGGACGTGGCTTGATGGCTGCTCCAAAAGTAGTAAAATGGCTAAAGGAGACCGCAGAAGCCAATAAAATTGCTTACCAGATGGATGTTGGGGACGGCGGCACAACAGACGCAACAGCCATACATTTAACTCGCGAAGGCATTCCTTCAAGCGTCATAAGCGTTCCAACGCGGTATATTCACTCGCCAGTTGAAGTCCTGAGCCTTGCTGACCTGAAGGCATGCGCGGATCTGATAGCAAAAGCGGTTGAAAGTGCCCACAGATTTTTCTAATGCCGGTCAAAAGGTCGGATGTTCCAAAACATTGTATTTTTTATTACACGGCACAAACGAAAAAGAAATCGAAGAAAATAAAATCTACTTTTTCCTCGAGGCTATCAAATTAGAATTTTGACTTAAAAACCTATTCTTTTTTTCAGTAACCTCGTTACGTTTTTTTGGAGAGACGGTAGCTATAAATAGC
>JAFGOO010000121.1 GCA_016926455.1 Methanosarcinaceae archaeon
AGATGGAAAAGGAATTCCCACTGGGCAATTTCAGGGATAGGTCAAACGAGGTTGTAACTCTTGAACGTGATGAGAGTGATTTTACTAGGGAATCTCTTGACAAGTTGTTCAACCTTGAAGGAGATGCATCTCCTGAGGCTGTTGATGCACCTGATTTCGGCCAAGTTAAGGTAAAACTTGCAGGTTTCGGTGGTCAGGGCGTCCTGAGTATGGGGCTTATTCTTGCACGTGCTGGCTGCAAAGACCAGCGCTATGTTTCATGGTATCCTTCTTATGGACCGGAACAGCGCGGTGGCACTTCCAACTGTTCGGTGGTCATCTCAGGTGAACCAATAGGTTCTCCGGTGGTTTACAAGCCAGATTTACTGGTGGCTCTTAATAGGCCCTCCCTTGAAAAGTTCGCAGATGATGTGAAAAAAGGTGGAATTATACTGTATGATGCCTCTATTGGCGATTTCGATGCTCCAGAGGGGGTGAGGATAATTGCAGTACCAGCGCTTGAAATTGCCAAAAGCGTAGGTACAGAGAAGGCAGCCAACACAGCAATGCTTGGAGTGATTATGGCACTTGGCGATACAAAGCTCCCTGATGATATGTTCAGGGAGGCGATAAGTGAGACCTTCGCGCAAAAGAGGAAACTTATTCCAGTTAATCTTAAGATACTCAATGCTGGTGCAGAGTGGGCAAAGAATAATATCTGATGTCAACCTATATATTTATTGGGTTATATACAGTTTAAGCGAGTGAATAGGTTCACCTGCAACTTTATTGAGTTTAATGTTATTTGGCTTTGGGAGTGTCAATTATGGATGAAGGTAATGTAATCGAAGTTAACGATAAAAATTGGGAAGAGATTGTTGAAAAGCAGAATAAAGCTGTTGTTGTGATGTTCTATCTTACTACCTGTCAACACTGCAAGGTAATTGAGCCATATTTTAGGCAATTTGCCAAGGAATTCAAGGATTCCTGCAAATTTCTAATGATCAATGTTCTAGATAATCAATGGACTTCTGGTAGATATGGAATTATGGCGACTCCCACGTTCAAGTTCTTCTGTAAGGGATTTCCGGTAAAGGAAGAGGTTGGCGCTGTCCAGCCAGAAGCATTGAAAAAATCAATAAAATTATTCATTGAACATGGTGAGGAATGCGTTCTGAAAAGAACTGAATTGAATTATGGCGTTTCTCCGTATGTATAACTTGATAAATTGAAATTTTTTTATTCAAAAGTTTCTATCTCTAGGTTTCCAGTAATTTCACCGCCATTTCTCTCAGTTTGAACTTCTGAATCTTCCCACTTGCTGTCAGTGGAAATGCATCCACAATAAAGACATGTTTTGGAACCTTGTAGCGTGCAATTCTGCTTCTTGCATAATCCCGAATATCTGCCTCGGTTATATCTGCACCTTTCTTAAGAATTATAAAAGCACCAACGATCTCGCCGTATTTCTCGTCAGGGATTCCAACAACCTGAGCATCATCAATCCCTGGTATTGTATACAGGAACTCCTCTATCTCCCTTGGATATATGTTTTCACCACCTCTTATGATCATATCCTTGATGCGTCCTGTTATCCGGTAATACCCGTTTTCGTCACATGTTGCAAGGTCACCACTGTGCAGCCAGCCGTCTGGTTCGATCACATTTTTCGTTTCTTCGGGCATTTTATAGTACCCCTTCATCACGTTATAGCCACGGCAGCATATTTCACCGACATGGCCTGGAGGTAGCCTTTCACCTGTTTCTGGGTTCACAATTTTCACTTCCACACCCGGAAATGCGGTCCCTACTGTCTCCACTCGCAGTTGAACTGGGTCGTCTGTTGTAGTTTGGGTGATCCCCGGAGAAGCCTCCGTCAATCCGTAAACAATGGTAATCTCACTGCAATGCATGTCTGTAATGACCTTTTTCATGGCTTCGATGGGACAGGTAGATCCTGCCATTATACCGGTTCTGAGGGACAAAAGGTCAAACATTTCGAACATAGGATGCGTAAATTCGGCAATGAACATGGTAGGTACACCATAAAGAGCGGTACATTTTTCTTTCTGCACAGCAGCAAGCACCATAAGCGGATCAAATACTTCCAGCATTACCAGTGTTGATCGATGGGTCAGGACTGCCATCACACCGAGGACGATACCAAAACAGTGGAAAAGGGGAACAGGTAGACAAAGACGGTCTTTTTCTGTGAACTTTTGCCGCTCTCCGATGGAATAGCCATTATTGATGATATTTTTGTGTGTTAGCATAACACCTTTAGGGAATCCTGTTGTTCCTGAGGTGTACTGCATGTTGATCACTTCATCACTCTTTACTGTAGCCTTGACCTTGAGAAAATCATCAATCGGGGTGTGTTGACCAAGCAACAGGAGTTCGCTTATGTTGTACATCCCACGATGTTTTTCCTGCCCAATATAAATTATATGTTCAAGATGCGGAAATTCATTGCTACGCAGTCGCCCACGTTCACTGGTACGTAGTTCCGGTACAAGTCCGTAGACGGTATCAACATAATCGATATCCCTGAAGCGGTCTATAATGGCCAAGGCTTTCAAATCAGATTGCTTGAGGACATAGGCCAGTTCATGGCTTTTGTAGAGTGTGTTCACAGTTACAAGAACAACACCTATCTTTGCAGTGGCGAACATGTATGTCAGCCAGTCCGGTACGTTAGGTGCCCAGATACCCACATGGTCTCCTTTTTTAATACCTATCGCCAGCATTCCCTTTGCCAGATGGTTTACACGTTCGTCAAATTCACCGTAGGTAAATCGAAGGTCTCTGTCTGGGTAGATCATGAATTCGTGGTCAGGATCCAGTTGAACCTGTTTTTCAAAAAGTTCGCCAAGGGTATCGTTTATAACCTGCATCTGTATCACGCTCTCTTAATATTATAATCGATTATTTATTATCGCTATCCATATTCTCTGGCAGGAGAATGTGCTCATTTAGTGTATCCCTGAGATTTCCTATGATGGGAATGGATTTTTTGAGATTGAAATCATAATGAACCAGAACTGCTTTCCCTCTGGCCCGCAGACCTCCATTTTGCCAAGCTTCATGCCCTATTGTAAAGGATGTGTTTCCAATTTTCAATATGTAGCTTTTGATCTCAACGTCCCTGCCAAAAAAAAGTTCGCCAAGAAAATCATATTCTGTCCTTACCATGATTAATTTCCATTTTTCATAGTTTATGGTCAGGTCTGGCGTAAATATGCGGAAAATAGGAGTTCTTGCTTGCTCGAACCAGTTGGCAAGCACAATATTATTTATGTGCCCCAATCCATCAGTATTGGCAAATTGTGGTGTTACTCTTAGGTGGAACATATCTATTTCCTATGGAGATGATATTCGCTCTTTTTGATTTTCTTGATATCTTCATATTAGCGTCGGTTCAAAACCCGTTTTTAAGCGGGTGTATACACAACTGCCAAGATTTTTGCATCGTCATTACCTGAAGCATAAACATAGTGTGGAACGATTGAATCATAGTAGATGCTGTCTCCGCTGGTGAGACTGTACTTTTCTTTGCCATAACACACCTCTATGTTACCGGTAAGTATGTAGATAAACTCTTCACCCTCATGGGATGATAATTTGCATTCTTTTGAATTCGATGGATGTACGTCAATTACAAAAGGTTCCATGTGGCGGTCCTGTTTGTTGGAGCCAAGGGAAAAGAAATCCAGTGTACTGTTTCTGCTTTCAGGTGTGTTACCTGAAAACCGGATTATGTTCTCGGACTGTCCGGAACGCACAACCACGGGACCTGTTTGGGGGATATCATCTAGGAAAGTGCCCAAGCGGACACCCAGACTACGGGCAATCTTCAAAAGCGGTGTTAGTGAGGGAATCAGCGCCCCACTTTCAAGTTGATCTATCAGTTCCACGCTGGTCTGACTTGACACTGCAAGTTCCTCCACAGACATTTCCTGCCTTTCCCTTACCTGCTTGATTTTATTACCGATGACGTTTGATTCTATCATTTTTCTGATTCCTGATTATTGTTTGAAGGTAGCTGAGCGGAAAATCCAATTAATTTTTTGATTTATATAGCTGATTTATATTACTATTTATATCAAGAAGCAGAAGATGCCCCTAACTGTTTTTCCGCTTATACACACCCATGATAATATGTTTATGATGATTTTTGTCAACTTACTTAAATTCTATGTTTTATCATCGTTGGAGTGAGAAGTCCACTGTTTTCAAACTATGGATGAATTCCATCTACTATTTGAAGTACTATCTATGTATTTCTTAATCTTTTCAGAAGATATCTGTTCATGTGTTTTGACATACTAACTTGAAGACCACAAATGATATCCCCAAAACTATGAATATAAGTCAAAAACCTAGGGTATTTAACTTTTAAGCCGAGAAGTCCCCTTTCGTAAGATGGGGGATGAGAGGCGTAATATCCCAACACAGCATTAGTATGTTATCTAT
>JAFGOO010000122.1 GCA_016926455.1 Methanosarcinaceae archaeon
AGTAAAATTCAAAATATTAGTGCATAACCTTGATAGGTATTCCAAGATTATTTTTATTGTTCTAGTGAGGATTTCTACAGAGCCCAATATTCCTTATTTTTTCAATCTGGTACTGTTATTCTGCACAACGTTTGTGACATATTTTATCGGCTGGAAATTGAAGTTTGAAACGAAATCGAATCCCAGAGTCGGAGAAGCCTTGCTTTTTTGGCGTCGGTATTTGTTGGTGCAACGATATTTCTGACAGCACAGATATTTAATGTATAATGTAAATACAGGTGCCCACTGGCTGGTTCTGCTATGGTTTGTAGCCATATCTCCCATGGGGTACGCCTTCAATTCGAAATATATTCTAGGGCTTGATATTTTCACTTTTGCCCTCTGGATGATCATGTACGTGACAAACAGCATGGGTCTGTCCCTGAGCATTTTTGAGGTGTTCATGCTGTATCTGCTCTTTGGTATCAGTCTTTATGGTTTGGGGCAGTTGCATATCACGCTGGAAAAATACTCTCACTTTCGGATTGCATATCAGACTGTGGGTTTGTTCTTTATCTTGGCCTCGTATTTCTATTTCAGTCTAAAAAGTCCTTATGAGCAATATTTCATGGAAATTACCACAACCAGTGTTACTATTCAGTTGCTGTTTATTGTATTTGGTATAACGTCTATTGTTTCCATTATTGGCAGTATAATGAAATATGAAATGTACAGGACTGTCAGGTATGAGTTTTTTGCACTCCTGCTTGCTTTCTTGGGATGGATTGGTATCTGGTTACTTACATTTTTCAGTGAATCACTGACTGTAACCAGAACCTAGTATGTGTACAGCTACACTGCATTAGATCCAGATGTGGCTACAATTCTGTTTATCATATTCAATTTGATTCTGTTCCTCCTGTCCATCGGGAGTATCCTTATAGGATATTATAAGGCCGTTGTACCTTTCGTTAATCTCGGCATGTTCTTTTTCGTTGTGGGCGTCCTGCATCTATATTTTACTATGCTGTACGAGTTTTTGCCAAAATCGCTGGCATTAATTATCGGAGGGCTCATTCTAATAGGGTGTGGTCTGTATCTGGAAAAGAAACGGCGTGAACTTATTTTGGGTATGGAGGCTTATCAATACATGGAGGGATATCTGCATGGATAGGAAACAGTTCTTGCTTTTGATGCTTGTTCCGGCGTTTGTCATCTTGGTATTTTTTGATTTTAAATTGTTCACTGCAAGTATGGGAGAAGAGATTTTGTTAAAAACTGCGCCTGTTGATCCAAGAGACCTTTTCAGGGGAGATTATGTGCGTCTGAGCTATGAAATTTCAATGATTGATTTAAATAATGTATCTTATGATCGTGATTTTTCAATAGGTGATACCATTTATGCGACATTGTCCAAAAAAGAGAAGTTCTGGACAGTTGATTCGGTAGGTCATTTCAGCTCCCATTTGGCTGAAACCCAGGTTTGTATGAGGGGAAGTGTGACAGCTTCAAGTCAAATCGACAATAGAGTTTGGGTTGAGTGGGGAATTGAGAGTTATTTTGTGCCTGAAGGGGAAGGAAGGGAGATTGAAAGAGAGAAATGCGGGGAATATATCTATGATTGTCTCTGTGGATTCTACCGGCTCTTCAATTTTAAAGGAGTTTCTGATAGATGACGAAACTGTGGTTTTTTAGTCATCATTTGAGATAATTATTAGAGACTAATGTCCTGAGGATTAACAGGCAGTGGCAGAATAGAGAAAGAGGGCGACCCTGTAGAGCTTGCCAAAAGCTACAACTAGCAGGAAGCTGACTAATTTGTATTCATAGACATCACAGCATCCAACGAACCGTCACCCATTTAAAACGTATCTATTATTTAACACCTATGAAACGTAATGAAAAAAATCTTGCACGAATACGCACTATAGCAGATTACCAGTTTGGAAAAGGCTGTGGAAGGATGCTTTTTCCAGATGGTGTGACATTCGAGTTATCGAAAACAAAACGTGTAAGGCAGATTCTCTATAAGAACAGGCGCATTGCAACGATGAGGGCAAAGGACGGGGTTCTGACATTGAGCATGGACGGAGCAGAGTTAGTCCACAATGCAACCCAAAAACCGAATCTAAGGGTCGTTGTTTGTGAGGATGCAGTACCTTTTGTCTCAAAAGGAAAAACCGCATTTTCAAAGCATGTCATTGATATTGATCCAAATCTACGTGCAGGAGAAGAAGTATTAGTTGTGGACGGATCCGATGAACTGCTTGCAACCGGGCAGCTACTGTCCTCTCCTGAGGAGATTCGTTTTCAGGATAAAGGTGGCGCAGTTGATGTGAGACGAGGCAGGGAACAATGATTGTTAAAATATCAATAAATCTATATATTATATAGAATCTAAACCCAAGTATATACTTACCCTGAATCCATGGGTCTTAATCCTTAAACCGGAGTGTGAAATCATCACAGAAGAACTTTTAAAATCGTTTATAATCCCCAACAACACAAAAATGGAGGAACATACAATCGTTGTTGATGGAGATGTCATTATTGGCAATCACTCTGATATAAGATATGGACTTATCGCAAATTCCATAATCCTTGGTGAAAGAGTAAGGATTGCTGGTGATATGACCAGCTCCTCCGATATAAGGATTGACATATGGTCACATATAGGAGGTAACGTAAAAACCGATACAGATGCCTATATTGGGGAATTTGTTGAAATCAACGGCAAGCTGGTAGTTAAAGGAGACCTAGATATTGGAAACGAGGTCAAGATCAATGGGGGTTTTGAGGCAAGGGGCTGGATCGTAATTAGGAATCCGGTACCTGTTATCGTATATCTGTTTTTATACCTTAGTGAGCTTTTTCGACTCGGAAAAGATGAGGAAGTCGAGAAGGCACTAGAGGAGATCTTTGAGGACGATAGCAAGATTATAAGTGATAAGGCAATGATCGTTCCCAATGGTTCCAAGATTTCCATCGATTCCATCCGTGTTCCAGCAGATGCTATTATCGGAGATGGGTGCAGGCTTGTTGGGAATATCCGTGCAGGATCACTTTCAATGGGAAATGGTACAACGCTATACGGCAGTATCCGGACCCTTGAGGATATATTGATTGGCAAGAACAACTCAATTCACGGCAATATTATCTCAAGGGGAAATGTCTATGTTAATGAGGGTAGCCACATTCTCGGCGAGATCAATGCCCAGTCCATAACAATCCATGAAGAAGCAAGAGTTGACGGGGTAATGCGTGCAGCAGAGGGAATTGTCTTTAAGCGTGAAGAGGAAGAGGTTATCAACGAACGTGAACTGATGGAATTAGACATTTAATTTTTATATCTTGTGTAGTAATATCAAGAATTTTTCTTTATAATTGGCGTTTGACACTTTCGAAACTAGGGGATGAGCATGTGGACTTGTGAACAATGGTTCAAAAAATGAAGCAGGAAACCAGCCTATTTATAGGGTGGTATTTCGCACTCCATACACAGCAATGAAATGTGTTAAATATTTAAAAATTAAAATGGGTTGGACTTTAATTCTAAGACCCTATCTGTTACAAAAAGGTGATTACTTGAACAATTATATCTCTTCTCCATTAAAGACAAATTACGAATCTGTTGTTGATAAAGACGCACAGTATGTGATGCAAACGTACACCCGCCAGCCAATTGTACTGGTGAAGGGGAAAGGATCCATCGTCTCTGACATAAACGGGGTAGAGTACATAGACTGTGTTGCAGGTATTGCAGTAAACAATGTCGGCCATTGCCATCCACGTGTTGTGGAAGCAATTAGAAAACAGGCTGAACAATTGATTCATGTATCTAATCTCTATTATACAGATGTTCAGGCAAACCTTGCAGAGCAACTGGTAACACTCAGCGGTATGGAACGCGCGTTTTTCTGCAACTCCGGAACCGAGGCAGTTGAAGCCGCGCTGAAACTCGCAAGGGTTGCATCAAAAAAGACGGATTTTGTTGCAGCTGAACATTCATTCCACGGACGCACGAATGGCGCGCTCAGTGTGACACATAAAGAGATATACAGGTCTCCTTTTAAACCCCTTCTCCAGAACGTGAGTTTCGTACCGTATAACAATGCAGAAGAAATTGCAAGTGCCATCACCGGAAACACAGCAGCGGTGATCATTGAACCGATTCAGGGAGAGGGAGGCATAAACGTACCATCGGATGACTATTTGAGAGAGGTACGTGAGATATGTGACGATACAGGTACATTTCTGATATTTGATGCGGTGCAGACCGGATTTGGTAGAACAGGCAAGTGGTTCTGCAAAGAACACTTTGGGGTCGAACCAGATATCATGACAATGGCAAAGGCGCTTGGTGGGGGTTTCCCTATGGGTGCAATGGTTGCTAGGGATGGCATTACGTTTGCAAAGAGCGAGCACGCATCTACATTTGGTGGTAGTCCATTGGCATGTGCAGCGTCCCTTGCCACTATTGAGACCATAAGGGAGGAAGGTCTTGTTGCACGTTCAAAGGAGATGGGAGAATATTTTATGAAAAAGCTCCAGAACCTTACGCGTGACGATGTTGTGGATGTGCGCGGGCGTGGCCTTATGATTGGCGTAGAGTTCAATACGAAATGTTCAGATATTGTGGACTATGCAAGGAACAATGGTGTACTGTTGAACTGCACTTCAGATGCGGTGATACGCATAGCCCCACCTCTTGTAATTACAGAAGAACAGATAGATTCGGTGGTAGGTATAATTGAGCAGGCTTGAACTTATCAAAGAAGAAATTGCAGGTATCGCCGAATACATGCCCGGCAAATCAATTGGTGATATCAC
The DNA here is from genome assembly GCA_016926455.1 of Methanosarcinaceae archaeon. GTDB lineage: Archaea > Halobacteriota > Methanosarcinia > Methanosarcinales > Methanosarcinaceae > JAFGQV01. Next base: position 4,810 of record JAFGOO010000122.1, read on the forward strand.
GCGCAAGTACGGGCTTGATCCAGGTTCAGTAATCAAGTTAGGCTCGAATGAAAACCCGCTTGGACCTTCTCCGGAGGCTGTGAACGCATTGATCAAGCATGCACAGCAATCGAACATATACCCCTCAGCGAATGCTTATGAACTGGTTGAAGCACTTGTCGATTACACAGGATTCCCTGCAGCCAATATCGCTGCATCGGGTCCAGGTATGGATGGTTTGATCGATGGTCTGGTTCGCCTTGTCATCGAGCGTAGGGACGAGGTAATCCTTCCTACACCTACGTTTTCATATTATGAGATTGCAGCGCGGGCAAATGGAGCAGTTCCTGTGTTTGTGAAACGTGACAAGGATTTTATACTGGATGTCGAGGCTATAAAACAGGCAAATTCTGCGCATACCAAGGTGATTTTCCTGTGCTCGCCAAACAACCCGTCGGGTAATGTGGTAACCAAGAAGGATGTACGTTCAATTGCAGAATCTACAAGGGGTCTTGTATTCGTTGACGAGGCATACGTTGAGTTTGCTGATGCAAACCTTGCGGAACTTGTGAGGGATTATGACAACCTCATCGTGGGCAGGACACTCTCAAAGGCATTCGGTCTCGCAGGGCTGAGAATCGGATACGGAATTATGCCTGAATGGCTGAAAACGGAATATATGCGGGCTGCAACACCTTTCAATGTGAGCAGTGCTGCCATTGCTGCTGGTGTGGGTGCAATTTCGGATTCATTACACCTGAAAAAAAGCATTGAACTTGTACGTAATGGGAGGATCTATCTTAAAGAACACATACCTTTCAAGGTATATGATTCCCAGGCTAATTTTGTACTTGTGGACATCGCCCCGCTTAAGTCACGGGATGTATGCGAGAAACTGCTTCAGAAGGGCATCATTGTACGCGACTGTACCTCTTTCAGGGACGCAGGTGAATCTTTGATAAGGGTAAGTGTGGGCACACAGGAGCAGAACGCAAGGGTTGTTAAAGGTTTCGAAGAGGTTAAGTCGTAAAATTTTTGGCTTCTCAATCTGTACAACAGAGGAAGGTTACAAAAGTATTGCTCCCCCTCTTTTTAATTGAAAAAAGTCGATGTATTGATACACCGCCACAATCAGCAAAAATATTTATTATGAAAGTGATAGAATCGCTTCTGCTAGGTCACCGTTTGCATTTTTCAGGGCTTCACGGGCAGCATTTTCGGATACGCCGGTCTGCTCAACAACAAGTCTTACATCGTCTTCAGGTATCTCCAATTCCCTGGCAAGCTCTTCCGGGGTCCCAACTATCTGGTATGTATCGACACCCTGTGCATTCATGACGGATACTTTCGCGTCATTGAACACGATATCCTTGTCCGGCGTTCTTATGATCACCTGTTCAACATCTTCGATATCACGCAGGTTGATACCCATTTGCTTCATCATTTGCTTTAATTTGGCCGGATTCATACCCCGACCGCCCATACCTGGAAACATTTAATCACCTGATATTGAGAATTAGTCTATGAAGTTCACTTGTTTTATTCATTTAATGGCAACTACCGCCACATGAAGCACAAGAGCTTGCTGCCTTTGGATTATTTATAACAAATCCCTTGCCGTACGAATTATCAATATAATCGATGCTTGCCTCGTCAAGTGAACCCACGATATCGCTACTCATAACGATCTTGATGTCATTGGTCTCAATCGTAACATCGTCTTCTTTTACTTCCGTGTCAAGAGACATGCCATACTGAATACCACTGCAACCCATGCCCGCAACAAATATTCTAAGGGAATAATCCTGTTTTTCTTCTGATTCAAGTAAAGATTTCAATTCGACTGCCGCTGTATCTGTTATTTTCACCATGATTTCACCATTTTGTTATTTGAATTAGTCGAATGCTATTTAATATGTTTCGAAAACATTCATACCTATATATCTTTGTTGGTATACAAAATGTTCATATCAATGCGAACATGTATATGTTACATGAACTCAACATCATCATCTACAGGATTGCTCAACACAACTGCACTGTAACCATTTATTTCAACTGAATTTCTTGGTCCCTTTACCTCCCATATCGGAAGATAAACCAGATCAAGACTCAGTTTAATATCCTCAGGCATCGGTTTGAATGTCTTATGTTCGGAAATGATGGCATCACCTGCCATATTATCAAAGCGTAGATCCTTTGTGTGCTCTTCAGTGATCATCTTAATAAGATCCTTTTTAGCTTCCTCTTCTTTAATGACAGGGGCTTTCAACTCATACCCATTATCAGGAAGTGTAATCTGATCAATTACCCCATCTACAAATAACTCACTGTGTCCGTTCAAGGCATTTATGCAACCAGAGCCTTCACCAGAGATATCCACTATCTTAGTCCTGTACTGTTTCTCGATACTTATCGAATATTCATATCTCCAATACGGCACGAGTTTGAGAACGACATCCTCTACACCACCAAGATGCGGTTTTGCAATGGAAACAGCCTTTTCTTTAGACACATTCATAGGCACACTCCGAAGATCCAGAACAGTTGGTTGTTTTGTTTCCAGAGAAGATAAATAGGACTGTTCTTCATGTTGTTCAATCGTCTCAAAAATAGGGATGTCGTCATCTCTTCCGATATTTACATTCACTATTTTCCTTTGCTGAACTGTTTCTGTCGTGGGTTCAAAATTGTCAGTCCTATCTTCTATGTCTGCAAGTACGGCATTACCAATCTGTAGCGCCAGTTCATCACGGTCCCATACAACAAGTCCTATTTCTTTAGCATACTGATACAGTTCATCTGGCATCTTACGACTTGCAACATACAGTCCCTTTCCGTTTTCAACCTGATCTACAAAATTTTTTATCTCTTCATAGTCAAGTTTAGTTCCAAATTTTATATACGTTATATACCCGTTTTTTTTTGCAATCAGGTCATATCTATACGATTCGGTAACATTGTAACCGAATGATGTGAAAATGTCACTCAGGATTTGCAATAGGTCATGTTTCATTGTAATGACTCTCAATATGTTACGTTTTGATGATATAAAACAGATTGGTCGCAGTAGTAAAATATGTTTCGTTTGAAATAGAATATATAGAATGGAAGAATAGATTCCATTATGGGTGGATTCGACATCTCAAGTGAGGAGTTTTCGAATTATGAATCTGGAATACAGAAAGAGTGGATAGTGACCAATGGTCTGGGAGGTTATGCTTCATCCACTGTCATAGGTGCAAATTCAAGAACCTATCACGGGTTGCTAGTTGCAGCACTGAATCCTCCTGTAGATAGAACTGTTATGCTCTCATCCCTTGACGAGGAGGTAGAGGTGGAAGGTGTCCTCCATAGACTTGCAATACATAAATATCCAAATACAGTGTATCCAAAAGGTTTTGAATATCTCAAAAAATTCAAACTCAACCCTTTCCCAACCACAGTCCATGAGATTGGGGATATCAAAATTAAAAAGCAGATTTTCATGGTGCATGAAAAAAACACCACCATCATCAGGTACAAAGTGACCAGTGATACTGAGAACGTCATCCTTCGCTTGCACCCGTTTATCAACATGCGGAATTTCCACCATACTACGAAATCAAATAATATTGATTTTTTGCAGGAATCCAATGAATCGGGAACAATCCTCAGGACCGGGAATATTTCATTATTTATCCGCTCCAATGCTATATACACGCCAAGTGGAACATGGTACTACAACTTCGAATATGATGCCGAACGTATGCGAGGGCAGGCATACCAAGAAGATTGCTACAATCCTGGATACTTTGAGATTGAACTTAAGAAAGGAAAGAACCATGTTTTTGTTGCGGCGTCTACTGACGATTTGCCTGATCTTCAAATTGATGACATTGATGTACTTTATGACCAAGAAGTCATGCATATTAACTTACTTGCAGAGAACTTAGGACTTGAAGACGCCTTTGCACTGAAACTCATTCCGGCTGCAGATTCCTTTATTGTGAAGCGCGCTTCGACCCACTCAAAATCTGTAATCGCCGGATACCACTGGTTCTCTGACTGGGGACGGGATGCCATGATAGCCCTCCCTGGGCTGACCTTGGTGACAGGCCGATTCGATGACGCTGCACAAATCCTCTCAAGTTTTGCAGAGAATTGTAGGGATGGTCTTATACCGAACCGTTTTGCAGATTCAAGTGGATGTCAGCCTGATTACAACACAGTGGATGCATCATTGTGGTTCGTACATGTTGTTGGACGATATTTTGCATATACGGGTGATATTGGATTTATTAAAAAAATGTGGTCTAATGTACAAGATATTATCAATAACTACATTAATGGCACAGATTTTGGCATCCGGATGGATTCGGATAACCTGATAACACACGATGGTCAGCTTACCTGGATGGATGCAAAGATTGGGGATTTCGAGGTGACACCGAGAAACGGCAAAACATGTGAGATTAATGCGCTCTGGTACAACGCCTTAAAAACCGCATCTTACCTGTCAGAATATTTGAATGAAGATGCATACGCCTACGATGCAATGGCAGATAATGTTAGTCGTCGTTTTATAAGGGTATTCTGGAATCCAGATGAAAAATGCCTTTTTGATTGCATCAGCATTGATGGAGAAGATAGAGTAGTTAGGGACTCGTCGATCCGACCGAACCAGATATTTGCTGTATCATTGACCCATACAATGCTTCCACGCAAAAAAGGATTGTGTATTGTCAATCGAATTGAGCGAGACCTATTGACACCTGTGGGTTTAAGGACATTATCTCAGGATAATCCCGGCTACAAAAAACGATATATTGGTGACTCTGTTGCACGCGATATTGCATATCACAATGGAACCGTATGGCCATGGCTCATTGGACCCTATGTTTCTGCATATACAAAGGTAAACAAGCATTCGCAAAAATCCATTGATTATGCACGCTCGATCTTACTCAATTTCGATGGGCATCTCCATGAAGGTGGTATCGGCTCCATATCTGAAATATGTGATGGAGATTATCCACATACTCCAAGGGGATGCATATCCCAGGCATGGAGTGTTGCTGAGATACTGCGTGCCTATATTGAAGACGTTGTAAATAAAGGTCAATTGCCTTAAAGTACCAAGGTTATGGTTTCTAACCCAATTCCCTTCCGAGTAAACTACCACCCGTTAAAACTGTAGTCCATGTGCACACTTTAATTGCATGTTTAATAAGTACTTATATTTTTTATATATGTATATATGTACTATAGTGAGCACATTAACATTTTTTAAAATCATATTATTTATTTTTTTATATAGATTCCTCTTGGTATTTATACTATATAGCCATTAGTAATGGGTATGATTAATCTGGCTGATCTGAAGTATGAGAATGGCCTGATTCAGGCAATTGCACAGGACTACCAAACCGGTGAAGTGCTGATGTGTGCATATATGAACAGGGAAGCGATTGAGAAAACCATTGATACGGGACACGCGCATTACTGGAGCCGAAGCCGCAGTAAATTATGGAAGAAAGGTGAGAGCTCCGGTCATCTGCAGATAGTGCATGAGATTCGAATCGACTGCGACATGGACGCACTCCTCCTTAGAATAGAGCAAATCGGAGGCGCCTGCCATACAGGATTTCGCTCTTGTTTTTACCGTAATATCAAAGGCGATGTCGTGGGCAAAAAGGTTTTCGAACCTGATGAGGTATATTAGTTTAACTGGCGATTCGAACCCTTTTCATCTATAAACTCGGTTTTTGGAATGAAATATATATGTTTGGGCTATAGTCATATCTATGAACAAAGATAGGGGTGTGGGAGTTAAGATAGTGCCTGATACGAGTGTGATCATCGGTGGTCGCATTTCGGAAAAGGTCAAAAGTGGTGAGTATCGGGGTACCGACGTATTTATTCCTGAAGCAGCGGTTTCTGAGCTAGAAGCCCAAGCAAACCGGGGTCTTGAGATCGGTTACAAAGGGCTGGACGAACTATGGGAATTGCGCAAACTCTCGGACAGCGGAGAAATTAGACTTGCTTTTACAGGAAAACGTCCCAGTCTTGAACAGATAAAACTTTCCAAAGGAGGAGAGATCGATGCAATGATACGCTCCGTAGCTACAGAGCTGGGCGCCGTATTTGTTACTGGTGATAAGGTTCAGGCACAGGTTGCTATGGCAAAGGGACTCGAGGTGGAGTATCTTTTTCCGCAGAGAGCTGATTTAGGACCACTTTTGATCGATGATTTTTTCAGTGATGACACAATGTCGGTGCATCTTAAAAACAACGTCCTTCCCATGGCAAAGCGCGGGACAATCGGAAACGTAAGATTTGTCAATATACGTGATTACCCATGCACTTATAAAGAACTCAAGGATATCTCAAGGGAACTAATCGAATGGGCTCGATCCGACCAGGATTCATTTACAGAGATGTCCTGCAGCGGTGCCTCTGTCTTGCAGATCAGGAACATGCGCATAGCAATTTCGAACCCACCTTTTTCCGATGATATCGAGATTACAGCAGTGCGTCCTATAGCCATTGTAAGGCTTGATGAGTATCGGTTAAGTGATATGCTAAAGGAACGTCTTCTCGCCCAGCGGGGTATCCTTATCGCGGGACCTCCAGGTGCAGGAAAATCGACTTTTGCAGCAGGAGTTGCCATATATCTTACTGAATGTGGGAATGTTGTCAAGACCATGGAATCGCCACGGGACCTCCAGGTTCCTGATGAGATTACCCAGTATGCACCTCTAAATGGCGATATGGAGAAGACTGCGGATGTTCTTCTTCTGGTTCGACCCGACTACACCATCTATGATGAAGTAAGAAAAACGCGGGATTTTCAGATATTCGCGGATATGCGCCTTGCAGGTGTGGGAATGGTTGGGGTTGTGCATGCAAACCGGGCGGTTGATGCCGTGCAACGCCTTATCGGAAGAGTGGAACTAGGTATCATCCCGCAGATTGTTGACACAGTTGTGTTCATCGACAAAGGTGAGGTTGCAAATGTACAGGTTTTGGAATTCACAGTGAAGGTGCCCTCTGGTATGGTTGAGGCCGATCTTGCAAGACCTGTGATAACGGTCTCGGATTTTGAGACAGGTAAAGCAGAGTACGAGATTTATACATATGGTGAACAGGTCGTTGTGATGCCTGTTGGTACTGAGAAGAAAGCGTCATGGAAACTTGCAGAGGGAGAAGTACAGGCTGTTATCGAACGGTACGTTAGTGGTCCTGTGGATGTGGAGATGGTTTCAGATAACAGGGCAGTTGTTAAGGTTCTTGAACATGAGATTCCGCATGTGATTGGAAAGGGCGGTTCTTTGATAGACAAGATTGAGAAGGAACTTGGTATTCACATTGATATTCGCAAGCTTGAGGAGAAAAAGGGATTCGTGGGAGAAAGTAAAAAGCAGTATCGACCCATAATAGAGCGGACAAAGAAACATGTTGTGATGAATATTCCAGAACTTGCTAAACAGGATGTGGAAGTGTATGCAGGAGATACGTATCTTTTCACCGCGACCGTGGGGAGGCACGGAGATATAAAGGTCAGGACGGATTCGAGTATCGCCCAAAGTATCATGGATGCTTTGTTAAAAGGGGAGATTGTGGAAGTAAGATTGATTTAAGACATTTTTTAAAGGATTTCGATAAACCTTTTATTTCAACAAACTGTTTATATATTCCTTATAAATAACCAGCTAATAAATGGAGTTTTATCGAAATTCTCTTTAGTATTTTATCACCTTTCGAGTAAAAATACCACCGTTTTAAACGGTAGATGAATTACGTCAAATGTTTGTACTAATATATCTCACATCAACCATATATTACATTGTTACCCATTAGGTCTTGTAACTAACACCATTCTATATCAGTACATGTAAAGCAGACGGAGTTATGAATGGAACGCAGTAGGGCAGAAAATTCGCGATTTAAAGCCTGTTGGGAATCCAAACTCTGTTTTTTGGAGCAGTAAGCCAGCCTATTTATATGTTGGTAATTCACTCACCAACAATTTTTTTCACGCTGTCGATAAGTTCTTTACGTCCAAAAGGTTTGGTAATATAATCGATGACACCTATCACATGAAGCCCTATCATCTTATCGATAGGCTGAGCCTTTGCAGTTAACATAACGACTGGTATGTCCTTTGTCTCTTCATTTCCAACAATCTTCTTTCGAACCATCCAGCCGTCCATCTGGGGCATCATAATATCAAGAAGCACTAAGTCCGGGCGGTTGATCTTTATCATATCCAATGCCTCCTGACCACTATATGCTACCAATATCTCATAACCTTCAGTTTCAAGAACCAGTTTTACAAGATCAACTGTATCTGGCTCATCATCCACTACCATAATCTTCTTTGTCATTAAATAATCCTCCGCCTACAAGCGTATTATCTAATACATATTATTTAATTTGTGTTATTTAACTTATGTTATTATGCTATAATATCATGGACTTTGAACACGTTGTTTGACTGGTAGGATTATGTGGAAAACGCTTCCTCTTTCCAATCTGCGTTGTGCCCAGATCGTACCATTGTGCCTTTCAATTATTCTCTTACTTATTGCAAGACCCAGACCTGTCCCTCCGAACTTTCGGGTGGAACTACCGTCTACCTGATAGAATATGTCAAATATCTTTTCAAGCTTATCCGTGGGTATGCCGACGCCACTATCACAGAACTCTATATGAACGTGATCCTCATCCTCTCGATATGCTTTTATCGTTATTTTTCCTCCCATATCGCTGAATTTGACGGCATTTTCCAACATATTGGTAAACACTTGCATTAACCGATCCTCATCACCTTCCACCACCAAATCATCTTCCAAATCCAGTGAAAAGTCAATATTTTTGTCAGAAGCTATCTTTGAAATATCTACAACAATGTTATCTATAAGATTTTTAATGTTAACATTAGACATTTTAAGCTCCACCGTATCCAGTTTTGATATATCCACTGCGTTTGTTACTAGCCTAGTCAAGCGGTCTATATTTCTTAATACCACAATCAGGGATTTCCTTTGCATTTCTGTTGTACTGCCAAGCGCATTATCCAGCATCAACTCTGTATATCCCCTAATAGAAGTGAGTGGTGTGCGGATCTCATGAGAGATATTGGCAACGAGCTCAGTTTTCATCTTATCCATTTCCTGAAGTTCCTTGTATTCAATCTCCAGGTTTTCATATGATTCCCTGAGTTCATCAAGCATCTTTTGCTCAGTGGAAACAACCAGTTCTCCCATTAGCCTTTGCAGATTCTTTTGCATCTCATTGAACGCATCAGCAAGTGTCCCGATCTCGTCCTCTGTTCCTACATCTATTTCCACGAATTTTCCTCTGGCTATCTCTTCAGTACAGCGGATTAATTTATTGATCGGCTGAGTTATGGATCGGGTAAAATAATGTGTTATGAATATGGATAATATAAAACCCGAAATCAGGTACAACAGATATATAGCAAGTATCCTGTACCCGGCATCGACATACGGCTGCTCTAGAATTCCAACATATAACATGCCTATGCTATCGCCTTTGATGTTCTTGATGGGTTTATATGCCGTAACATACCATGCATTTACCACAAAAGCCCTTCCATACCAGTATTCTCCGCCCTCAAGAACTGCCTCGTTCACTTCCTGGGATACCCTTGTGGTTATTGCTCGCTCTCCGGTGTCAGTGGGAACATTTGTAGAAATCCTGAAATCTTCTTGGAAAATAGTAGCTGTGCCCACATCCCTTGAACCATAAATCTCATCCTCGTATAAAACGTTCTTTATTCTGTCAACAAGTGTGTAATCGCGGTTTATTATGTCTGCTACATACAGCACACCAACCACGTTTCCTTCATCATCGTGGATAGGTGAGGCTGCCATAAATGCCATTCCAGATGTCGATTCATTTTCAGGCCTTGGTTTTGCTTTTTGGGTGGGGGTGAATTTCATATACGCCTGGTCGGCCAGTGATTCGTCTTCTTTCAATAGTTCTTCACGGTTGATTATTTCAGTGGAAGACACCGTTTCGTCTTTTAAGGCAAGACGGATAAGATCGTTATCACCTACATAATCACCATACAAGGCAGGATTTCTTGCTCTGGCTACAACAACACCATTGCTATCGGTAACTGTGAAGATATCAACTTTTTCACTGAACCGTTCTTCATAGACGTCAACGACATGCTGTCGAAGCATTTCAAAATCATTATTGATCAAAGGTTCACTTATACGCGAAAAGCCCGACGTATAACTTACTAAGTTTTCCTCTTCAGCTAGATGGTATTGATATAGGGCATCAGCTGCATCTAGATCATGGACAACATCGTCCCTCAAGTTGGCTTGGACCATGTCATTAAATAGGTAAGCTCCAACACCCCCTGCAATGAGAATTGATATCATAAGTATGACAAGAAATGAGAATGCGATTTTTTTACCAATCGAATTTTTCATATTTTGTCACACACCTTTTGTACATAATAGGAAACATTTTTGAGTTAATGCTTATCTTTCTACCAATCGGGAATCATTTTCTTATAATCATAATGTCCAATTTTATTTTGCTCTATTCCCATGCATTTTTCCTGAGCACAAATGTTTCGTTATACGTCCATCTGCAAAGCTCAAAAGTATTGTCCTCACTTTTATTGTCCATTAACTTAAATATTGAGATATTATTTTGGGGCTGCCAAAACGATTGGTATTGAAACATGAACTATTATTTATCAAATATGATAGCATTCGGCATGAAAATATAAATTATAATTCATACAAAATAGCACCAACACCAAAGTATTTTATAACCCCATTATTAGGTATGTTTTAAATTAATTATTATTTATATCTATCTTTATTAATTATTCGATATTACATATTTGCTATCTATTAAACTCACTATTCAGTTCTAATCGGTGTTATGATATCATTCTATTTTTAGTAGATGGCTTAAAACAAGTTCAAATGTTGAAATTTTTCATTCCAGACCCCCGTCGAAATGAAGATTTTCAGTTATTTAACTTTTAAGCCGAGAAGTCCCCTTTCGTAATATGGGGGATGAGAGGCGTAATATCCCAACACAACATTAGTATGTTCTCTATTTTATACAAAAAATA
>JAFGOO010000123.1 GCA_016926455.1 Methanosarcinaceae archaeon
AGCAGGTTTAAAAGCAATTGGCGCAGGCCTTGCAGTTGGACTGGCTGGAGTTGGATCTGGTATCGGTGAAAGTAATATTGGTGCCGCAGCAGTCGGTGCAATGGCTGAAAAAGAAGAACTGTTCGCTAAAGGTTTGATCCTAACTGTGATTCCAGAGACCATTGTTATCTTTGGACTTGTTGTTGCATTACTAATCAAATAAATTAATTTAAGGGCAATATTTGCTCTTAAATTCGTTGAAGGTGTAATAGCATGGGACTCGAAACAGTTGTAAAGGATATTCTGGATGTAGCGCAGAATGAGTCATCCAAAATAAATGCAGAAGCTGATGTTGAAGTATCCCGGATAATCGACGAGGCACGACAGACTGCAAAAAAAATTATGGGTGAAACTCTTTCAAAAGCCGAAGATGACATCAAGAAAATGCGGCAGCAAGAGACATCTAGTTCAAATCTTGAAGTCAAACGCGCAATTCTCAATGCACGCAAGGAAGTACTTGAAAATGTCTACATGAAATCTCTTGAGACGATCGCGGAATTGCCTCCTTCAAAGAATGAAGAACTGTTAAAGGCCATAATCGAAAAGCAGCAAATCAACGGCAACAAGATATATTCAAACAAAGATTCAGAAGAAATTGTAAAAAAATTATCGACTCTTGAATACGCTGGCAATATCGACTGTATCGGCGGGGTAGTCATCGAAAATGAAGATGGTACAATTCGTCTGGATTATACATATGACCTTATACTGAAGAATATGAATGAGCGGTCATTAAAACAGCTCTCTGATATCTTGTTCGGGTGATTTCCAAATGGGACTTTTGCAGAATTTCAGGGACAAAAAGAAAAGCAATTCAGCCTACATAAAAGGCAGTTCCAACTATGCATATCTTGCTACTCGTGTCCGGGCGATGAAGAGCAAGCTTCTGCCAAAGGAGACATATCCAAGACTCATGAATATGGAGATTGATGAGATCATCCGTTTTATCGAGGAATCTGAATACAAACAGGATGTCGATGAACTTGCAAGGGATTACGAGGGTGTGGATCTGATAGAGCATGCATTGAATCGGAACCTTGCAGTGACCTTTACGAAGCTGATCAATATTTCAGAAGGCGAATCTAACTATTTGATCAGGGAATACCTGAAAAAATATGACATATGGAATATTAAATCAATCCTCCGGGGGAAATACTGCAATGCATCCGTTCATGAAATTAAGGAGGTCTTGGTTTCGGCTGGACAGTTCAGTTATACTTTTTTGTCGGAACTTGCAGCTAAGGAGTCATATGGGGACGTGATCTCTGCTTTTGAGGATACAAAATATTTCCAGTTATTGAGCGAATATGATGGAACAAGGCTCTATGTTACCGAGAATAAATTGGATAAGATGTATTATGCCGATCTGTTGGATGCAATGAGAGATCCAAGAGCTAAAGAACGTAAGCTATTTGTGAAGTTCATCAGGACTGAAATCGATGTAAAGAACCTGAATAGTCTTTTCAGGTTGAAAAAGGCTGGTGCAGATCAGGATATTATTATGGATTTAGTTATTGATGGTGGACTTGAACTCGGTATGGATGATATTAAAAAATTGTTACCTCTATCATTTAACGAGTTTATTCAGTCACTTGACAAATATTCCATTTGGGAAGACATTTCTGAAACAGTGAAGCCTGATATGGAATCATTGATTTCTGTTGAAACTAATCTCGTAAAACATAGCCTGAAATCTGCGGCAAGGTTGTCACATGCTTACCCTCTTTCCATAGTACCTATCATGGACTATATTGTAAATAAGGAAAATGAGGTAAACAACCTGCGTATAATCACGCGTGGAAAAGCCGTAAATCTAAGTGATGCAATTATCAAGGATCAGTTGGTATTATGATGGAACTGGCAGTAATCGGGAACAGTGACTTCGTCACTGGATTTAGGCTGGCTGGTATTAAGAAGATATACGAAATCTCTGACGAGCAACTTGAACCAACTGTTGAAGTGGTATTTGAAGACCCAGAAGTTGGAATTCTCGTGATTCATGATGATGATTTTAGCAAACTACCGCAAATGCTACGAGACGCACTTAACGACTCTGTGGAGCCGACAGTTATGATTCTCGGAGGCACTGGTGAGAGTTCAAATTTAAGGGAAAAAATAAAACAATCGGTAGGTGTAGATCTGTGGAAATAAAAGGTGAAATTTATCGTGTAGCAGGACCCGTGGCCATGGTTACCGGCATTAATCCAAGGATGTATGATGTGGTTAAGGTCGGTCATGAAGGACTAATGGGCGAAGTCATTAAAATTGAAGGAAAAAAATCCACTGTCCAAGTGTATGAAGATACATCGGGTATCAAACCTGGTGAACCTGTAATCAATGCCGGGATGCCCCTATCAGTGGAACTTGGACCAGGATTACTGGAAAGTATTTATGATGGAATTCAGAGACCTCTTCAGGTACTCCAAGAAAAAATGGGAGACTTTATCGAGAGGGGCGTTACTGCCAGCGGCCTGAACCATGAGAAATTATGGGATTTCAAGCCCACCGTTAGTGTGGGAGATAAGGTCAAAGGCGGTTCTGTTATCGGTACCGTACAGGAAACCATGAACATCGAACATAAGATTATGGTACCACCAAATGTCTCCGGCACTGTATCCGAGATCAAAGGCGGGGAATTTACTGTTGACGATACTATCTGCTTATTATCTGATGGTACTGAATTATCCATGATGCAAAAATGGCCTGTAAGGGTGCCGCGTCCGTCGGCCAAAAAACTTATGCCAAACAAACCGTTGATCACAGGACAGCGAATCCTAGATGGATTGTTCCCGGTGGCAAAAGGCGGGACAGCAGCTATCCCAGGACCTTTCGGTTCAGGTAAGACAGTTACCCAGCAACAGCTTGCAAAGTGGAGTGACACCGATATTGTGGTATATATCGGATGTGGTGAGCGTGGTAACGAGATGGCTGATGTACTTAACGAGTTCCCTGAACTTGAAGATCCAAAAACAGGGCGTCCCCTTATGGAGCGAACAGTGCTCATTGCAAACACCTCCAACATGCCTGTAGCAGCTCGTGAAGCGTCTGTTTATACAGGAATCACAATTGCAGAATATTACCGCGACATGGGATACGATGTATCACTCATGGCTGATTCCACGTCCAGATGGGCAGAAGCAATGAGAGAGATTTCATCCCGACTTGAAGAAATGCCTGGTGAGGAAGGTTATCCTGCATATCTTTCTGCCAGATTGTCCGAATTCTATGAGCGTTCTGGATGTGTGAAATCGCTTTCTGGTGATGAAGGTTCGATTACGGTAATTGGAGCGGTTTCCCCACCAGGCGGTGATTTCTCAGAACCTGTTACCCAGAACACACTACGTATCGTAAAGGTATTCTGGGCACTGGATGCAAAACTCTCACAAAGGAGACATTTCCCTTCAATCAACTGGCTAACCAGTTATAGTCTTTATTCCAAGAGCCTTTCTGACTGGTTCGGCAAAAATGTTGCAACCGATTGGGTAGACCTTAGGGACAATTCAATGGAACTGCTGCAAAAGGAAGCAGAACTTCAGGAGATTGTGCAACTGGTAGGTTCTGATGCGTTGCCAGAAGACCAGCAACTTACTCTTGAGATTGCTCGCATGATTAGGGAATATTTCCTTCAGCAGAATGCGTTTCATCCGGTTGATACATACTGTGCCTTTGATAAGCAGTATAAACTGTTAAAAGCAATCTCCAAGTTCAGTGACATGGCAACTGCGGCACTTGAGTCCGGTGTGCCCATGACAGACATCATAACGCTGGAATCAAAGGACGAACTTGCAAAAGTGAAATTTGAAGAGGACTTTGAAACTGCACTTAATACTGTCCTGAAAAAGATGGATAATGAATTTGCACGGATCGGAGGCAAATAGACATGACCAAGGAATACAAAACGATTGTAGAAATTTCAGGCCCCCTTATCTTTCTTGAAAAAACAGAGCCTGTAGGTTACGGTGAACTGGTTCATATCAACCTGCCGGATGGTACCACTAAAAGAGGACAGGTTCTTGATACATCGGCAGATATTGTAGTGGTTCAGGTATTCGAAGGTACTGGGGGGCTCAATGATGAGTCAGGAGTGGTCTTCACAGGCGAGACCATCAAGCTGTCAGTTTCAAAAGACATGCTTGGTCGAATTCTTTCAGGATCAGGCGATCCTCTTGATGGTGGTCCCCGCATTGTACCTGAAAAGATGGCAGATATTATCGGTGCTGCAATGAACCCGTATTCTCGAATGCCACCGGAGGATTTTATCCAGACTGGAATATCCACCATAGATGGTACTAACACTCTTGTGCGAGGCCAGAAACTTCCCATTTTCTCAGGTTCAGGTCTTCCTCATAACGAAATTGCACTCCAGATTGCAAGGCAGGCAAAAGTCGTAGGCTCTGAGGAAGAGTTTGCCGTAGTCTTTGCAGCCATGGGGATTACCAATGAGGAAGCCCAGTATTTCATGGAGGATTTTGAAAAGACCGGTGCACTTGAGCGGGCTGTGGTGTTCCTGAACCTTGCAGATGATCCGGCAGTAGAGCGTATCATTACCCCAAGAATGGCGCTAACAGCTGCTGAGTACCTTGCATATGAACATGACATGCATGTTCTTGTTATCCTTACGGATATCACGAACTATTGTGAAGCACTTCGTCAGATGGGTGCAGCCCGTGAAGAAGTGCCAGGGCGGCGTGGTTATCCTGGTTATATGTACACTGACCTTGCTTCGCTCTATGAGAGGGCCGGTGTTATCAAAGGTAATAAAGGTACAGTTACCCAGTTCTCAATCCTTACAATGCCTGGTGATGATATTACCCATCCAATTCCTGACCTGTCGGGATACATTACCGAAGGACAGATAGTGGTTTCAAGGGAACTTCACAGGAAGGGTATCTATCCACCGATCAATGTACTGCCTTCGCTGTCCCGTTTGATGAACTCTGGTATCGGGGAAGGTAAGACTAGGGATGACCATAAGGCGGTATCTGACCAGCTCTATGCAGGTTATGCAGAAGGTCTTGACCTGCGTGGTCTTGTAGCAATCGTAGGTAAGGAGGCTCTGTCTGAGAGGGACCAGAAGATTCTGGAATTTGCTGATCTGTTTGAGGACAGGTTTGTACGTCAGGGCAGGGACGAGGATCGGAGTATTGAGGATACCCTTAAAGTTGCGTGGGATATACTTTCAGAACTACCAGAGGCGCAGCTCAGCAGGATAGATAACAAGTTCATTGACAAGTACCATCCTGCACATCAGGGAAAATAGGTTCGAAAACGAGTGATCTATTATGGGTGTAAAGGACGTAAAGCCAACCCGGTCTGAACTTATTGAACTTAAGAAGAAGATCAAGCTTTCCGAGAGTGGTCACAAACTACTGAAGATGAAAAGGGATGGTCTTATCTTAGAGTTTTTTGAGATTCTGGGTAGGGCAAAGGATGTGCGGGCTGAGTTGGACACTGCCTATGAAAAAGCAACTGAGAAAATCGGTATTGCAAATTCTATTGGAGGTACAGTTACAGTTAAGTCCACTGCCTTCGCATTAAAGGACGCCCCCCAGATTAAGCTCGAAAGCCGCAATATAATGGGTGTTGTTGTACCGAAGATTGAATCATCAAGCGTTCGCAAGCCCATGTATAATCGGGGATACGGTGTACTTGGAACAAGTTCGTATATCGATGAGGCAGCAGATGCCTATGAGAACCTGTTGGAGAAAATCATCCTTGCAGCTGAGATTGAAACAACCATGAAAAGACTGCTTGATGATATCGAGAAGACCAAACGCCGCGTGAATGCCCTTGAATTCAAGGTAATTCCAGAACTGAAGGAAGTGATGAACTTCATCCAGCTGCGCCTTGAAGAGATGGAGCGTGAAAACACCTTCAGGCTCAAGAGAATCAAAGGATAGGTTTTTTAACCGTTTATGCAAGTGGAATCTCCAGATCGGCCAACTCTGGCCGATAGGGTCATAGCTAATTTGACGAAACCTGAAAACTTGGCACGAATATTCAGGTGGTCATGGATACTATCACTTTTGATGCTGATTATGGGATATATTATTATCTGGAACAAGTTATCACCTTATCTTAATTGGTGACCAAGATGTTGTTTGTAAAATATTTCATACTTTGACCAATAACTATCAACGATGGTAGTGATAAACAGAGCATTATCACAGTCAGGTTAACTTGTAAGCCAAGAAGTCCCCTTTCGTAAGATGGGGGATGAGAGGCGTAATATCCCAACACAACATTGGTATGTTATCTATTTTATACAAAAAATATATATGTTGTTTCAATATAATGTCTACTAATGCTTAAAGCCTACAAATACCGTTTATATCCCAACAAAGAGCAACAAGA
>JAFGOO010000124.1 GCA_016926455.1 Methanosarcinaceae archaeon
CAAACATAGTTCGATTCAGTACAAAAAGTGATGTGCTGAAAGGGAACACTGATGTCCCTAAAGTGGCAATGGCTTGAAAGCAGCTAATCATAGAACACCACGAACTTTAGTCGTGGGAGTACATCAGAACCCCACCGAAGTTTTTAGTAGCACATATTATTCAAATATATGTAATTATGTATGACAAAGTATGTCATCAAAACACTTATTATCATGTTGCTTCATTATTAAATTTAGGTGATTTAATGGAACAGGAACTCATGCGAATTGGTGTATCATTACCTGATAACCTATTAACCAAATTTGATGGTATAATCGAAAAAAGGGGATATTCCTCACGCTCAGAAGGAATTAGGGATGCAATCAGGAGTTACATAACATATTATGAATGGATGAGCGATGTTAAAGGCAAACGTGTGGGTACGATTACACTTATATATGAACATACAAAACGCGGGCTTTCAAATGCGCTTACAGATATCCAGCATGAATACAGCAGCATAATAAAATCATCTATTCATGTCCACCTTGACCACGATAACTGCCTTGAAGTTATCATACTTGATGGAGAAGGCGAAGATGTTAAGGGTGTTGCAGAGAGTATTATGTCTCTAAAAGGCGTAAAATATGTAAAACTTAACACTGCGCCACCAGCAGAGAAAATTTAGGTCTGGAATTCTTTTCTGATTGATTCAAGGAACAAGCGTCCAAAATCTGTTAAAAAATACATCTGGAAGTTCTTATCTCGTCTTGAGCCAACAAGGTTTGCATCCTTTAACATTTTGAGATGATAAGAGAGTGCAGAGTATTTGTAATCCGTCATTGTGATGAAAACACAAACACAGAGTTCCTGGACTTCAAGCGCTTTTAATATATGCAGTCTGAGTGGGTCTGCAAGCACTTTGAAAATATTTGCTAAATCGGACACGTCTTCCAACATAACTGCATGTACTTTATTAAATACATCCTCAGGCAAGTTGTACAACCCAAAAACTTCGATATTGTTTTCATCGCCCATTTAACTCAGTAAATAAATAGAATCAATCAATTAATAGGCTTTTGTATTTTTGATACTTTGTAGATGCTCACTGAGTCCATATACACTGGTTCAAAAAACTCTTTATCCTCGAATTTCTCAAGCCCTCTAGAACTATATAATTCCTTTTCCAAATCCCCTATATATATATAAGTGATGTTGTATTTTTCAATAAGTTGCATGGCCTTTAACATGTCAGAAGTCTCGTAAATGGTTTCTACATCCCTGCGGCGCTCCTCAATGACCTCTAAATCCCCGCGCCAGACTAGTTCATGGTTTGTCCAGCCGATGACAGCTGGAAAACCTGTGTTTGTGGATACGCGCGATCCGAACGAATAGCTCCTTCCAGGTGCTTCAAGGACTACCTGTGAGCCACTGATATTCCACAGCCATTGTATGGCATAGTAATCCCCGAAGTTCCTATTTTTCATGTAATCCATTCCATCGAGTGTAAGGTCTCCTGCGAAACCCCCGGTTTTGGTTATGGTTGCTGCGACCGGAAATACTGAACACAGTAAGATCAATACCATTGCAATCCCTGCCCATATCCTGTACCTGTTACCACTAAGCATGATTGCACTATTTTTTGAGGTAATCTGATAGTATGCATAAAATGCAGCTATTGACCACATAATCCATATCTGCACATAGAATTTGAAGACCGTGTTCATGCGCTCAAGCGGGGCATGGTATGCATCCCTGATAAACACCAGCTCGCATAGTAAAGAAAGCACAGCACCTGCTGAACAGAGCATTGCAACAAAACCAGACGGTGTCCTGTTAAACCGTTCTTTGAAATATGAAAAACCCGCCAGTAGGAACAGTGGGATAAGGATTATCATTAACGGTAAAGACAGCAAGTAAGAAAGCAGGAGAAGAGCAATAATTCCTGAGATGTACGTTGGTTTTTGCTTGTTCTCAATTTTCAAATCCAGAAGTAACAGTGAATAAAGCAGGTACAAGAACAATCCAAACAGTGTTAGAAACGGCTTAATGTCTGTTCGCATTGTTGCGGTCACAAAACCAATTCCAGATACCCCAGCTGGATGAAATGAAAGATAAAACGGCAGGTAAACCATAATACTTGCCACAAAAGTCGAAACGCCTGTTTTTACAATATCTGCCAACCAGCCAGAACCTGATGATGAACGTTCACGGTACTGGACTGCAAATAGCACTGTAAACATAATAGCAAGGTAGGTGGGATAATCCCATGTGTTGGCAGGGAACAAGAATCCAAGACACAGCACAAATACAGCAAATCCAACCGCATTTTCAAAGACACCAAAACCTCGCTTTTCCGATAGATAAAGGTTCAGTAGCATCACAACCACAAGCAGTTGTAGAGGTATTGCAATCATATGGGCATGTAGGTCTCCATGAATAAAACTGAAATAAGGAAATTCGTTTATCGTGTTCGGAATGACCCTTGAACTGCTCCAGTAATAGGCAGTTTTTGAAGAGTGGTGAAATATGTACGAGGATACGAACTGAATCGCCCCTTGTATATTTCCAAATACCGCAATAAAAATAGCAGCAAAACTGCCGTATTTGATATTCTTTGTAAGGTTATACCCAATTCCGTAAGAGATGTTAATAGTAAGTGCAAAGATAAGGGCTACTGTGAGATTGAAAGCAACAGATGGAAAGATACCTGTAATTTTGATGAGTAACGCAACTGCCAGATATCCAAAGTAGTAATAAAAATCAAGCGTCTTCCCGGCAAACCACGGATCGAGTGGCGGAAATGTGGTACTATGCAGGATACTGTTCAGAAAAGCAAAATCCATGAACTTCTCCTGTCCGTATATTGCCGGGGTAGCAGATCGTACTATCAGAAAAAAGATGAAAGCAATCAAGAATACGAACTCATTTGTGAGTACTTTTTTTTTATCTATTACAGGCAATTCATAGTATTTTTGCACTGCCGCTGAAATCCCTGCAAGTAACAGGAGCGATATAAAAACCGTGGACCTACTGAAGGGCAGAAGGTATGAAAGCATCCATGTAAGATACGTCACCAGTACGATCCCTAACATTTTTGATACGGAACATCCCCTATCATGAAGCCGCCCGGCTACAATCCCTGCTATTGGAAGTGTGATTATCCCGATAATTTCAATGGCAATCCACCACAAGAACGCATCTGCAAGATGGGTCATTATACTCACTTAAGTTTTAGTATTCTTCCTGAGTAACGATTGAATTTGGGTTCTCAATGACGAGCACGTCACCCCATTTAATGCCAAAACTGGAAAGTGCAAACCCACCTCCAACAAGGGTGATCGAATTTTTGATTATGTGGTCGATCACGGCAGCAGTGAAACCGATAACCGGATCTATCCCACCAAGACCGAACACCATGGTTAATGTTGCTTCATAAGTGCCGATTGCACCGGGTGTGATGGGGAACATCTTGGCTATATTCCCGATTGCAATTGCCAAAAAAACAAGTGCAAGCATGGAACCAGAGGATATAGACACATCTGGAAATGCACTCAGGACTGCATAGCATGTTGCGATGTCCACGAACCAGACTACAAGGGATGTAACCAGCACCACTGCAAATGATCCGGGTTTTACTGAAACCAAACCGATCTCGTGTACAAACTGCGCCGCAATATCCACGACCTTGTCAGTGTAATCACCTGACCTGCTAAAACGATATACAAAACTCTTGATGCGTTTAGAGCCGTCCCTACTAAGTGATAGTCCAAAAAGTACTGCGAAAAAGAGCACAATTAAACCTGTTGAGAGGTATATCATGCTGGTAATCCATGAATCCAGTTGGATATCTGCAGCAGCTATTGATGCTGAAAATGCCCCTATTGATGTTATTGCGACAATATCGAACACTCTCTCTACAGTCATGGACGAAAAGCCGGTTGTGAGCGGCATGTTTCTGCTCTGTTTCAGAATATACGCTCTTGTGATATCACCAATACGTGCTGGCAACACGACATTGGCTGACTGGCTGATAAAAATCGTTCCGATCAGGAAAACAAGAGGCAGGGGATTTCCAAGCCTCGAGAGTATCTGCTGGTACCTGACACCCCGAAATGGCCATGAAAAAAAGTACACTAAAGCTGCAAACACGAGTGTTCCAAAAGATGCTGTTTTTGCAGTTTCTATGATGTCCTGCGCACCAAGAACCGTGGAGATCAGGGCCAGAAGGATGATGGCAAGAACAGACGTTATAATGGTTCTTTTCCTGCTACCGACGGCGGGTAAAAAAAGAAGTTGCCACCAGAGACGAAGTATCTGTGAACCCATACCGATAACGTCTTTGACAAAATCGACCTTCGTTGCACCGCCGTGACGCCAGATGACAGGAAACTCTTTTACCTTATACCCTGCATGTTGAGCTCGCACAAGAATTTCGGTGTCCCAGAACCAGTGTTCATCTTCAACAAAGTCCATTAGCTCAAAAAGTGATTCACGCTTAAATCCCTTAAATCCGCACTGATGATCATATAATTTTGACTGCAAGAGGTTTCGCGTTAAAAAATTGAAGCCTTTGCTTGCAATCCCTCTTTTGAGGGGACGTTTTACATCGCTTGTGGGCATCATACGGGAGCCAGTCGAAAAATCGTAGCCTTCGTACCTTATGGCATCGATGAGTTCTCTCAGATGCTTCATATCAGTTGCAAGGTCAACATCAATGTAACACAGGATATTGCCAGACGCAGTCCTGAATGCCCGGTTAAGCGCCCTGCCGCGCCCCTGCCTTGCATCCGAATGAAGATGTTTGACATACCTATAAGTGCCTGCTAGTTCAGATGCTATCCTGTCGGTACCGTCGGTGCTGCCATCCTCTGCAATGATTATCTCGAAGGATGACGTGATCCCCTTTAGGGTACTTGCAGTGATTGCCACAGTTTCACGTATACGTTTGGCTTCGTTGTATGCGGGTAAGATTACTGAAACTTCTGTTATGGTATGGCCTCGGGGGTTTTTATGTGGCATGGGTATATAATACTTGTTGAGTTGGTTTGCAGTTCTTGATGCTACCAGAAGCTTGCCTTCAAGAACCTGAAGTCTCAAATTTTATTCTCGCTCGTGACAGGCAACTTCAACCCACTACTTAGAAGAAGAAGAATAAAGCAGTATCTACAAAAGCACAATCTAAACAACAAGTACAATGATAGTGATCATTACAAGTTCACATATGGTATGTAGCACCTCAGACAAATTACTGCAGGAGGTGGAAATATCAACTGAAGATTTTGTGACTGCTCCCACTACTAAATTTCGTGGGCTTCTACGGATTTAATACTGACAGATTGCAATCCCAATCTGAGAATGTTGATAG
>JAFGOO010000125.1 GCA_016926455.1 Methanosarcinaceae archaeon
AGAACACTTCTTTGTATTCGGGATTTTCTTTCTCCCATTATGGAAGTAGTTTGTTCAGTGTGTATTTAGATAACGTTTTTCCTGATTATTCATACGCTTGCTTTTGTTCTGCAAGTCTCCGGTTATACACCTGCCTTCAAAACTCCAAGCTCTGCTCCATCTTTTTTTCCTGGATTTTGTTAGGATATATACGGAACTTGTGCGTCTTAAGCAAAATTAAGTATATCGTACTATTTTATTAAAAAAATTTTGCTGATTTTTAGTGTCAACTAAAAGGCGGGATACGATTCATCCCATGTCTAAAGAAGATGGGCTTTCTTTACCCCTGCACCCCATCATTCGTAAAGTGATATTTTTCAAAAAAGACAAGTATAAGAACCACCTGTAACAAGTTTAGAAAACCGTTTAAATATGAATGGATAATTTAGATAAATTTAAATAGTAGCGGAACATTTTTTATCTTGTAGTCAAAACAGAAGTCGAGCGGGTTGGGATAAATAGGTGGGGAATCCTTATCGCCTTTTTGGCGGGTTTTATTAAAGAACACCCGCCAAAAAGGCAAATAGTCATTAAAAAATTACAGGGATCAGGAAGTTTGCTTTAAGACCATTTTTATTCTTGCTTTTAATTCCCTTGGGTCAAAAGGTTTTCCGATATAATCGTTTATGCCAATTTCCATTGCCTTGAGTTTATCATCCAAACTGGTCTTAGCAGACAATATTATTACAGGAATGTCTTTTGTATATTCGTGTTTCTTTAATTCCTCGCAAACCATGTAACCATTCATATAAGGCATCATTATATCCAAAACCAAGATATCAGGCGATTTAGTAAAAGCCATGCCAATAGCTTCTTTTCCATTTGTGGCCTCAAAAATTTCAAAGGGGTAAGGTTCAAGAAAATCCCGGATAATAGTAATTACGTTCTCATCATCGTCTGCGATCAGTACTTTGATCTTTTTCTCTTGCTTTTCACTGTCATTTTTTACAAACCAAATCTTTGTGGGACCAATCATTTCGCAGTCAACTAAACCTTTTTCTTTTAGTTTTCCCAGATACTTAAGAGCAGTGACCTTACACATGGTTACCCTGCTTACTATCTCGCTGGTTGTCAATTTTTTTTCTTGCATTGCTGTAAGTAAACTTTTTTCTCGCCAGTGCATGGTAATCTTTCAAGGTCGTTCAATTTTGAATAATATATGAGCAACATAATTCTCCTATATAATAGTAACGTCTCCATTGGCTTCACGTAAATAATGTGAAATGTCCTATGGGAAAAAGAGTGGAATAAAAATATTTAAAAATTGAAAGAAGCATCTTAAAAGTGAAATCTAGCCAACTAGATTATATAGTTAATTATCATATCATGACACTGACTACTCCCACGACTAAAGTCGTGGGAGGAATCGTACCCCTACACCCCGATTATCGTAATGCTTTCTCCCCTTGCATCCGATACCATCACTTCAATAATCTTGTATTTTGGAACACCTGTACCACCCGTATCGGCAGAAACCAAGGCATTTGACCATGGGCTACTTGGCATATATGCCACTCCCTGATGGGGTACATCGTAAGCTGATTTCTCTACTCTCACAACCACCTTTCCGCAGGAATTCTTCACCACAAGCGTGCCTCCTTCGGTGACACCCATTTTTTTAATATCCTTGGAATCCATCCTGATAACCGCCGAAAGCTTTCGGTATTCTTCACCAAAACGGCTGTTCTCAAGGGCTGCGCTCTGGAAAATGTCTCTGTAGGTCACTACCATTAATCTGTATTCTGGTGCGGTGAGAAACTTTCCAAGTTTCATTAAATCGCCTCTATAATCCGTTTGAGTATCTCTTCATCTGAAAGACGTGCTCTTTTGATTATCGGCTCAAATCTTACTTTAACCCCATCCATCCTGACCGCACTCCCACCACACTCCACTCCACTTAACGCAGAGGGAATTGTCACTTTTGCCACCCTGGAAGTAAAGTTTTCGCAAGGGCCGACTGAAACCAACGGTATTTCTAGCAGGTATTCTGCGGCTGAACGTGGTAGATAGGACATTGGATCAGAACCAATAATAAGTGCAGCATCTATTTTTTTTGTATTCAGCACTTCCATAATGGAATAATCAACACCATATTTCACATCAAAGCCTTTCTCACACTTTTTGAACTTCACCCGGTTAAGGAATCCTGTCTCCTCAAACAGGTTCTGATTAAAACCTCTCATATTGTAGTGTTCCACCATTGGTATCAAGTGGAAATTGGATACCTCGTTAAGTTTACCCATTAACCTGGCCATAGTTTCCATGTATTCAATGTTATAAATCCCAAAACCTTCAAAAATAATACCAAATTGAGCTTTCTTTAAAATATTCGCAAGTTTGAGTAAATTCTTTATATCATAGTCAAAAAGCATATTTGGTACTTTTCCGGAAAGCGCATCTATCAGCGCGTCAATGAAAAATGCGTCGGTATGCAGTGGTATCTGGAAAAACTTGTCCCCGCATATCTTTGCAGTGTGGGATTTCCTTACATCTATCACGATGGCAGTTCGGTCTTCTTCCCAGCCACGCTGACGCTCTTCACCACGAGGGAAATATGAATACCTTGAAAGATGCCTTGGATGTGAGTTCGAAGGGTCGGCACCCCAATAAACAATTACATCTGCCCTGTTGCGCACATCATCCAGCGTACAGGTACGAATCTTCCCATGCAATATTGCTTCAAGGGTAGGACCCTGACAAAAAGAGGAGGTATCATCAATGAATGCATCAATTCGCTTCGCAAGTTTTATCGCCTGCTTCTGAGCTTCGCTGGTCGAGTTTCCAAGTCCAAAAATAAGTGGTTTATCCGCATTTTTGAGGATCTTCGCAGCATCTTTTATTGCAGTGTTAATATCAACATTTTTTCCATTAACGATGCATGGCATGGGTTCGATGCACCCTCTAATACGTGAAAATCCTTTTCGGCACGCGGTTTTAATTGTAGTTATTTGATCACCGCTCACTTCAACTTCAATGTCATCACAAAGCAGCGCACATCCAGTGCACACGTAGTAATTTTTATTCAAGCAACTCACCATCAATTATCATAACGGATTTTCAGAAAAGATCATAACATTCATACATTTGTATGTTATTTCATATTCATCATACAAATTCAATTGCTTCTGTTGGACATGTTATGATACATAAGTTGCAGAGAATCCGGTTTTTACCAAATCTACGGCATTCTTGTATATTGGAAGCCCTCACAATGCCATTTTCAACCTGAAGGATCACTTTATCATTTGTTGGGGCTCGTCCAATACCTACTCCTTGTGGGTCATTCGCAACATTGACCGGGCATGCCACTACACAGTTGCCACAACCGAAACATTTCTCTTCATGAACGATTAGTCCAGTTTCCGTGGAACCTTCAACTGGTGCAACTATTTCTAAAAGTTTTTCATAATTCTTCTTGAATTTCGTTTCTTTTAGTGGAGTGCAATACTCAACTGTTACCTCTCGGGATAAAAGTGCAACCGCAAATGCCATACAAGTGGATTTTCCACATTTCTTGCAATTGGTTTTAGGAAGGAACTGGTATATCTCCATTGCATTGGCCATTGTCCCCTCCATGGAATTGGATTTTTGTAATTGCCATTTATTCAGTTTCTATTCGGAATGGTTTGACCAATCCTCTCTGAAAAACAGTACGCAGTGACACATGCCGTCATTTTCAATTTCATCTTTATGATAAGCACACGGACATATTATTTTGCTGTCTTGTTCTTTATCAAGTGTTACAATCCGGCAGGGGCAGTACTGTTTACCGTATTTTTCTTTATTCGTGGCAAGCCCATCAACAACAATATCCAGTATCTTTTTGTCTGGATTTAGCTTGTATCCGGCCTTTTCAGCATACTTGGTAATCCATAGGTATATCTCTTGTTTCAGTTCTTCATGTTCGTTCATTCGTCAACCCCAAATCAGATTGTAATTTTGTTGAATATTCATCTATTAATATCTTATCAATGGACCGCCGAATCTTTTTCTCATCCGTATAGCCCACCATTTTTCGTATTATCATTCCATCTTTGATTAACATGATAGTTGGTATTGCATATATTTTAAAGTGGCTGGCAACTTCCGGTGATTTGTCAAGGTCGATATTTATAAATTTGATCACTCCACCATATTCTGGTGCAATCCTCTTAAAAATGGGAGTGATGTGGTTACAAGGAGCGCACCAGTCTGCGTAAAAGTCAACGATGGAAGGGGTGTCGGAATTCACAACCATCTCAACAAAACCAGCAGTATTCACCTTGTATAAGTTGTTTATGAGTAATATTACCTCTGACACTTCGTCTTTGACATCGATTATACCAATCTCTTTTGGTTTCCTACATAATAGCTTATCAATTATTTGTTCCAAAGTCATCTGAATCTCCTACAAAGATGAATGCTTGCAGAAATACAGGTAATAATTAGGATGACGGCTCCCACTACTAAAATTCGTGGGTTTCTACGGATTTAATACCGATAGATTGCAATCCAAATATGAGAATGTTGATAGTTGCATGGTAGTCCCTGTCCATAACAAGACCACAGCTACTTTTGTTAGGGCATATACGGAACTTGCATATCTTAAGCATAATTAAAAATATAGTTATATTTGCTTAAGAATGTTTTGCTCATTTTTAGTGTCAACTAAAAGGCGGGATACGATTCTTTCCACGTCTAAAGAACATGGGCTTTCTCTACCCCTGCGCCCCATATTTTACAGGAACTGCAAAAAATCTATCTAACCTGAGTTCACCTCCAGTTAAGCACATATTGCCTTTAATATTTTCGTTTGCTTCTTCGCTTGTTCAGTCAGAATATGCTCACCATTCGGCAATATCATTACCCTGTTCTTCTCAAGTTCTGTAATCAACGCTTCAAATGAATACTTTTTCGATATTATTCGAAAGGAATAGAGGATAAGTGGAACAAATGTGCCTAATTTTATGGCAACTCATGGTCTATAATAGAGTTTATAAAAATGTGACTCCTAACGAGGCCATCAAATTAGAATTTTGATTTAAAAACCTATTCTTTTTTTCAGTAAC
>JAFGOO010000126.1 GCA_016926455.1 Methanosarcinaceae archaeon
AACTTGCAAATAGATATGAAAGACTTAATGTCGTTTTCAAAGGATTAGTAGATATTGCATGTTTCATATTATGCTGGAAAAGGTTGTAAGGGAACTTTTGAAACAGGTTCAACTTATAGATTTTGCATTTTATAGATTGATATGAATAATTACATGAAAAAGGAGGGTCTGTGGAGAGGGATTGCTGAGTTTATTGCCGTTACATTAATATGTAACTACCTATTATTGAAATCAGAATATAAGGCGAATTTTAAAAAACTGAGGTAAACACGTGACTGATGAACTATTTAACCTGCGTGTTGGGTATGTGACCTTTAAAAACCCAATTGCAATTGCATCCATGGCAGGTATCAATGACAGCGCTTTTGCCAATGAATATGCAGGCAGTGCAGGTCTTGTGGTGATGGGTGGATATAATCTGGACGATGATACGAACAGAGCAGCGTCGCAGCTCATCGCAAGAGGAAGGGGCGAATTCATTTCTCAAGATCCTATTAAGTTCTTGCAGGATGAGATCGATGCTGTGAAAGGCGACTGTGTGGTGGCTGTAAATGTGAGGAGTGCGACTCTTGATCCCCTCCTTAAAGCTGCAGAAATAGCGAGTAATGCAGGTTCTATCCTTGAACTGGATGCACACTGCAGACAGGAGGAAATGATCCGGATAGGGGTTGGTGAAGCATTTATGCGTGATATTCCACGGCTTGTAGATTGGATTAAAAAACTCAAGGAAACGGGTGTTGTGCTTTCCGTGAAGATTCGTGCAAATGTGGTCGATGATGTACAGCTATCCCGGATAATTGAATCTGCTGGAGCAGACATCCTACATGTAGACGCAATGAAAGAAGGTGCTGGCACAGACCTTAATGCAATAATGAGAATTCGAGATTCAACGCGAATATTTTTAATCGGAAATAATTCAGTAACAGACTTCTCTGTTGCCAAAGACATTTTTGCACGAGGTGCAGATATGATTTCGGTTGGAAGAGGTGTTTTGAACAATGCCGACCTAATCAATGATCTGGTTAATAAAGTCACGGCATACCAGCAGCAGATAGGATGGTACAATTCACCAAAACACATATGTGGCGGCGAAGGAGATTTGCGCGCTCTGGCGTTTTGCTGCCTACCGGTGAAACCGTGTGCAGTACACAGTAAGATCAAAAAACTGGGGTTATCTGCACAGGAATTTGCAAATATGAAAATGAATTTTGCTAGGGGTACCATGCTTGAATACGGTGACAGTACATGTTTTGGAAGTCTTGTATGGTGCTGTAAGATCAGTAAGCCATGTTATTTACGGGATGGTGTGCTAGATATGCTAGGAATGTCCAGCGCCGAGTATATGCGTCTTAAGAAAGAACTTGCAACTTATATATTGGATAATGCAAAAATACATGTTAATGAATCTTGAGGTAAACCCGCTTCTTTTGACAGAATACAACGGCATAAGTGGTAAAATAGCCCCTTATATCGCACGTTGTGTTCAGCTTGCTATGGCTCTGGAAGTCTCGGCAACTCCAAAGCCTGGTAATATCGACAGGGACCACAATTATGTGGATACACAGTATGAACATTTTTTGGCATCGGCTGTAAGTATATATCCTGTGATGGAGAATGCTGCAAAAAGCGAGAAAGGGATTGGTGAACTAATCAAACATGCAGTTTGTGAGAGTGTAAAATGGCAGAGAGGTGGCAACACACATTTCGGGGCATTTATTCTACTGGTTCCTTTGGTGATGGCAGCAGGTAATATTCTGGCACAAGGCAAGCGTATTTTTACTCTGGAAGAACTTACCTCCTGTGCACATGATATTGTAAAAAACTCAGATTCTACTGATGCAATTGAATTTTACAAATCCTTCCGCTTTGCAGAGGTTCGCGTCAACAGTGTGGATGAATTCGATATGCAAGATGTCAGTTCAATTGATTCTTTGCAGGACCAGAATGTAACATTATATGACCTGATGGAGATATCAAAGGGTTATGACCTGATTGCTAACGAATGGACCAGCGGTTTTAAGAGATGTGCCCAGTGCGGGGAACGTCTACTTCGCAGCATGAGTAATACGGCTAAAGATGACGATTCCTGGTCAAATATCAATGATATTATAGTATATACATTCTTAAAGACCCTCTCTGAAAACCGTGATACGTTTATTCAGACAAAGTTCAACTCACAAACTGCAGATTATGTGTCTGAACGTGCACGAGGAATACTGGCGGTTTTTGTGGAAAGTTCTGGTTTTTATGCCAAGCACCCCTCTATCCAGCAATTTGACGAGGAACTCCTCCAGAAAGGAATTAATCCAGGTTCAACTGCTGATATCGTCATTGCGGGGCTGTTTATTGCCTTGCTTGGAGGAATGGGCTTTTGATGGAATCGGAAAAACCGGACCTTGATTACTTCGGAATTTTCAGTGGGATATCAGAGACAATCGTTACAACTACTAAGGTCAGCTTACCAAATGCTGCACCTATTGGGATAATCAGAAAGGATAACAAAGTCCTAGTCCGGCTTTTCAAAGGTTCACAGACCTACGAAAATGTCTATGAAGGGAATTTTCTGGTGGCAAATGTGGTGAACAATCCATTGATCTTTGTGCGTTCAACCTTTTCAGATTTGGATACTTCATATTTTGATGTTATATCCTTAGAGGATCGCGAATTTCCTGTATTGAACGATGCACTGAGCTGGGTGGCTTTTGAATGCAGCAGCACTAAAATAACATCAGAGGCGTTGGTTGCAGAACTTAATCCGATATTTGCCTGCTTGAACCGGTGTGTGGTCAGTGCACCTAACCGAGGTTTCAATGCGGTTCTGGAAGCGACTGTGCATGCAACAAGATATCGTTTGACAGGTGATGATGAATATTTGAAATTGATACAGATGTACGCACGTCTTGCTGTAAAATGCGGGAACGAACGCGATAAACTTGCCATGGAAATGCTGTATGATTTTCTGGGATTATGAATTATCCTGATGAAAATAGCAGGATTGAAAACTGCAATAACAAATCATCCACGATAATAGTAACTGTATTATATACCTGCCTCACTGATATTATCCACTATGAGACTTGATGCATACCTTGTTGAAATCGATCATTTTAAATCACGGGCACGTGCAAAAAAGGCAATACTTGATGGACAAGTGAAAATAAATGGGGCAATCGTAAAAAAGGCGTCAAAAGACGTGTCGATTGAAGATATCGTTGAAGTAGCAGAAGGGCTGGACAAACCTGCCGGCTATTTTAAGCTCAAACACATCCAAGAAGAGACTGGACTTATTCAGAAAGGGGATCATGTTCTCGACCTTGGTTCAAGTGCAGGCGGTTTTTTATTATTTGCATCTGAGGTCGCAGACAATGTGAAAGGGATTGAGTTCAGCCGCCATTTCAGGTCAGAACTTGGACGCCTTGCATTTGAAAACGACAGGATATCCGTGATGTTCGGTGACGTGTTCACGGTTCCTCTGGGAAGTATGTCTCCTGAACCCGTTGATATCATTTTGAGCGATATGACACTTGACCCTTCGGACGCCTTGAAAGCACTTGAACGTGTGTTGCCCCTGTTAAAAGAGGGGGGAAGGCTGCTTCAGGTTATAAAAATTAAAAATCGGCAGAACCGAAAACCAATACTTGGGCGCATTGAATCCATGGGTCTGGAGATTGTCCAGGTACTGGAATCTGAGAAAGAGGAGATATATATCATAGCCAGAAATACAAAAAACGAGGTGTAAAGATATAATCGATAGCAATAATACCAATGATATTGGAAACTCTACTAAAAACACTTTGCAAATATCTAGTCTAAAGATGTTGAGGGTCTATGGTAGCGGTTTTCCAGTACGCCTCTTTGTTGCTGGGATGCATGGTGACGAATGGCGTGATACATCACAGCTCTTGCTGGATGTCAACCCCCCCAAAACCGGTACATTGGCAGTCATTCCGATGGTGGATGATGGTAAATATGTATCAACGCTGGACGAGAATTACTATTCAGTATCTGGTAGCCCCATCTTAGAGGCAATTGAGCGGCTTCATCCGGAAGTCTATCTTGAACTGCACTCTTATGCCAAGGAAAATTATGCAAGATTAACCGATGATGATCGCCTTAGCAAGGCAGGGGTTCCTGCATATAATGAACTCAAGAGCGGGTTACTTCTCGGATCGGTATCCCCTTACATACGGCTTGGTTTCTTTTCCATGGAATCGCTGTGCATATCCTTTGAGATTCAAAGATCCAACGAACAATCATACCAGTTTGTCGTTGAACTGCTTGAAGTTGTCAGTGAATGTAAAACAAGATACGATTTTGTATTATACCTGCTGGAAAATTTCCCCAAGCAGGCAATAAAGGCAATTGAAAATTACAGGAAATTTTATGTTTTGTAAGGAATCCCTACGACTAATTGGTGTGTAGGGGTAGAAAAAGCCCATGACTTTAGTCATTGGATGAAGCGTACCCCACCTATCAGAAAAATGTAACATAACAACTTTGAATTAGTAAGAAAACACGATGATGTTGTCGTTTTTTATGTAAGATCATGGTGGGGAAAGAAGCTCAGAATTATAGAAACCTGAGGTTTCCTATCCATCCAACTCCTTAACAGGAATTAAAAATGGAAAAAACCCTGGAAACCTGCAGAAGATTGTGGAATGACCTTCTTTCAACCAGAGTAAAATTATTTGAGAGATATGACTTATATCCCGATTCTAAGATGCTTGAGAAACAACTCAAGTTTATAGAATACACTATGAATATCCATTCTCTTGTAAGTTTGAATGTATTTGAAAGAGTAAAGAATGCTTATTTCAAATTCCTTGATGATATCAAAAATGATAGACTTAAAAAACTGAAACCGAAAAAAGGAACTTTTGTAAAACGAGAAGATATTCTGGCAAGTAATCTCATTTATTCCATTTCGAATAACCTGGATTCTAAACCATC
>JAFGOO010000127.1 GCA_016926455.1 Methanosarcinaceae archaeon
GCCCAAATATCAAGGATTTCTACAGAGCCAAAAAAGAGATATGAAAACTCAGCACACAAATTATCCGTGCCTAAGAGCTTCCACAGGATTAAGGTTTGCAGCTTTGTTAGCAGGATACACACCAGCTATCAGTCCAACAAGCACAGATACAAAGAAGCCCAGGAATATAAGATAGAACGGGAATACAGGAGGGATATTCAAAGATACCTCCACAATATAAGATCCGACCAGGCCAAGAAGTGTTCCAAGTATACCTCCGATAACTCCGACTATAATTGACTCTACAATGAAGAGCATAAGAATACCGGATCTCGTAAATCCCAATGATTTCAGCAGACCGATTTCCCGGGTCCTTTCAGTAACAGTAACGAGCATAATGTTCATTATGCCTATGGACCCTACAATAAGAGCCACAACTGCTACAAGGGTTATCAATATGGTCAGTGAATTTGAAAGAGTATCCAATTGTTCTATAATCTCTGCCTGATTAAAAATGCGGTAAGGTTTTGCATCATCGTTATCCAGATCTCTGGAAGATACACCCAATGACCGTGCAAGACGTTTGTCTACCTCATCAGAGACTTCCCTCACTGATTCGGAACTTCCGGTATTTGCGGAAAAACCCCCGTAATCAGTCACATTAAGCATCTCGTTCAATGTTGCGATAGGGACGAATATAGTTGAATCACGGTCAGGACCACCCGTTACAAAGGTATTGTCCTCGCCTTCAAGTATGCCTTTTACCCGGAATTTACGGGTCACACTTGTTCCATCCTGGCGTTTGATAGTTATATCCACATAATTTTTGATGGAGACATCCTTGTCAAATTTGTCCTCTGCAACATCTTTACCAATAACCGCTACGAATTTGTCTTTATTTGTGAAAAAATTACCATCTTCCACCAGCAGATTGGATATATACTGTGCATCCTCAGACACACCCTGTAC
The DNA here is from genome assembly GCA_016926455.1 of Methanosarcinaceae archaeon. Classification (GTDB taxonomy): domain Archaea; phylum Halobacteriota; class Methanosarcinia; order Methanosarcinales; family Methanosarcinaceae; genus JAFGQV01. The sequence goes on from JAFGOO010000127.1 coordinate 949, forward strand.
ATCAACCTGCCTCGTAGTTGATCGATATGTTACGGCTGCTATTTGCTGGTTAAATGGAGAAACTCCATCTATTCCCGGAGTATTTCGAATGAGTTCCAGTTCACTATCATAGAAAATATTAACATCCTGACTGTATATGATTATAAAATTAGAACCAAGAGAACCTAACTCATCTGTAAAATACTGGTTGAAACTTGCGCCAAGGGAAACATTTGCCACAACTGCAGCAACACCTATTATGATACCAAGGGCTGTAAGGGTTGAGCGCAGCTTCGCACTGCTTATACTGCCAAGGGCAATCGTGAATGCATGTCTAAGATCGATCATGATCACTCCTTCCTCAAAGCTTCAACCGGATCCATACGCGCAGCCTTCCTCGCTGGATAGACACCTGCCACGAGCCCCACAAGAAGAGATACAAAAAAACCGAGGAATATAAGGTTTAGAGGAAATATGTTTGGAAGGTCAAGAAAGCTATTTGCTATCGTAGCTGCCCCAATTCCAAGAGCAGTACCAAATATTCCACCAATGAGACCTACTATCATTGATTCGATTATGAAGAGAGAAAGAACGTCTTTTTCGTTGAATCCAAGAGATTTCAACAGGCCTATCTCCCGGGTCCTTTCCGCAACTGTCACAAGCATAATGTTCATGATCCCAATTGAACCCACTAACAATGAAATAAGAGCAACAGATGTCAGAAGCGATGTAAGAGCTGAAGAAAGCTGATTGGTTTGTTCCAGGATCTCTATCTGGTCAAAGACAACATAGGGTTTTGCGTCATCATTGTCCAGATCCCTGCTCGAAACTCCTAAACTGCGTGCAAGGCGTCTGTCTATCTCATCACCAGTCTCCCGGACGATCTCCAAGCTCTGGGCCTTTACGAAAAAACCTCCATAATCATCCCTGTCAAGTATCTCATTCATCGTGTCTATTGGAATGAAGATACGAACTTCTGACTCCACCCCTGTTTGTGCAAAAGTTGTTCCAGGGTCCTGAATTACCCCTTTGACAATGAAGGATTGGGTAACAACACCACCATCCTCTCTTCTGAACGTAATATCGATAGGATTCTTGATAGATATATTCTTATCAAACTTTTCATAGGCAACATCAGCACCTAATACTGCAACATAGCGGTCCTTATCTGTGAGAAATGTTCCCGAATCAAGATTAAAGTTCGCCACTTCACCGTAGTCCTCTGTAACACCCTGGATATCGATCTGCCTTGAGACAGACATGTAAGTAACCTTTGCCATCTGCTGGTTTATGGGAGAAACACCATCCACTCCTGGAGTATTACGAATAATTTCCAGCTCTTTATCGAAGAATACATCAATATTCTGGCTGTAAATTACAATAAAATTAGAGCCCACCGCCCCTATCTCGTCATTGAAATACTGAGTAAAACTGGCTCCCAGCGAAACATTAGCTATCACTGCTGCTACACCTATGATTATTCCCAGGGTAGTGAGAGCAGACCTGAGTTTGGAACTGCCGATGCTACCCAGTGAGATCCTTATAGCCTGAGACAGACTTAACATACAAAGTGACCTGGTTACTGTTTTTCCATTCTGCGCTTGTATAGGATGTAAGCACATGCACCCACAACGATCAGGAGAAGCACTACTATGTAGATACCTGAACCACTGTCATTTTCAACTACATTGTGCTTCAATTGGCGAGTATCGACCTGTTGCGTATGTTCATTCAGGCCATTCCTGAAATCTGCATTGATGACGATATCAGCAGGAAATGACAAATCTTCTGAAACAGCTTTTGCGTTGAGCTCAATGGTAAAGAGTTCATCAGGGTCCATGGAACCTATGAAATACTCTGCCGGGGAAAACTCAATACCTTCAGCTTCAAGTTGGACGCTAACAGATGAGAGCATGTTCGGATGGATGTTAGCAACATCGAATTCGAGTACACCTTCACCATTTTTAAGCACAAGTGGCTTTGAAGGAATGACCCTGACAGACGAAGAATCCACCTTTATGGGAATCCTCCAGTTGTTATTGTATGAATGTGAACTACCTACAATAGAAAAATCGAGATAGTACGTTCCATCTGGAGTCCCTTCATCTACTTCCACGTTGTATGTCAGGTCCACTGATTCACCCGGACCTATGACACCATTTCCATAATAAGTGTCTGTGGTAACTTTGATTCCTTCAACACCATCAAGAGATGCAGATTGTATTCTTGCATTGGTGTCATACTGCTCTTCGTCAATAGTTATGGAGTAATCAGTGGCACTGTTCTGAAGTGTGAATGAAACTGTACCTTCATCCCCAGGCATGAAAACCTCAGGTTCTTTTACAGTTTTTCCTGAAAGCTGTATGGTTCCCTTACTGTCGAAACTGTCAGAACCAACCCTTATCTCAAATTCCTTCTTGACCCAGATACCACTGTTGTCTTCCTGATACCATACTTCAAAAGTACCGGTACCCTGTTTTGCTGCTGGGTCCGTAAATAGCCTGAATTCTTCAACAGCAGCATTATCAGGAGTGAGTATTCCTATATTGACCTGTGAATTTGTGCTACTATCTATGGAAAACGGGTAATCAGGAACCATTCTTAAGGAGAGACCTTTTGCCTTTGCATACCCCAGGTTCTCCAATTTGACCCATACGCTCACATATTCCCCTATCTCTGCAGGGATCGGGTCGTACTTAAGAATACTCAGCCTAAGGTCTGCGCCATCTGTAGCAGATGCGTTCAATGGTACCATAAGTGATGCAATTAATACTATTAACATAATGAAAAAAGGTTTATTTTTCCCAAACATAACCTATCCTCCATCTTCCTCAATTATTACCAATAACTCCGTCTTTCAAATAAACGACCCTGTCTGCATATTCTGCCAGATCAGGGTCGTGTGTGATCATAACTATTGTCCGTCCTTTTTTATGTAGGTCAGAGAATATTTCCATTACCTCTTCACCGGTCTTTGAATCCAGATTACCTGTTGGTTCATCTGCAAGAATGAGAGAGGGATCATTAATCAATGCCCTTGCTATTGCAATCCTCTGCTGTTGCCCCCCTGACATTTCAGACGGTTTATAATTAATGCGATCAGTAAGCCCAACCATTTCTACAAGTTCCTTCGCTTTTTTTCGGGCATCTACACCCTCTTTCTTATTAGCATAAGTAGGAAGTTCGACATTCTGGAGAGTTGTAAGTCGTGGAACAAGATTGAAAGTCTGGAAAACAAAACCTATCTCAAGACCCCTTAGTTTTGCAAGTTCGAGATCTGAGAGTGTGTTCACATCCTTACCCATGACAATTACCTGACCACAATTTGGCCTGTCCAGACAACCTATCATATTCATCAATGTGCTTTTACCCGAACCAGAAGGACCCATTATAGCAACGAACTCACCCTGCTTGACACTAAGATTTATACTTTTGAGTATCGGTACATCCATATCCCCTACATGGTAATTCTTACAGAGATTAACAAGTTCAATTACGTGAACATCATCCCGTTTCGGTGGACTGTTGTTATTATTCCTAACCATAATTTATTCCCCGAGGTTAAACATACTTACATAACCATAGCATGATGTTAATAGTAATGAGATTGTCGGAAAAGCCTCCAAACATATACAAATTACTCACTCAGTCTCTTTTCATCCTCAAGGTAAAACAGGAATCTTTCAAGGTCCTCGTGGTCAAACTCTTCCAGAGGTTTATCAAAACCCAGTTCTTTGAGAGTCCGATACATCCTTGTGGTGTAGTTCACGTACCAGGCAAGAGTACTCTTTGCAAGGCCTTCCCTACGGAGAGATCTAAAAAAGGCTTCAAGTTTCTCCCTGTCTGTAGGCTCAATAGATGCCCGGTTAAATCTCTCTACTGGATGAGAAAATGCGTTGTCCATACTATGAATATCATCAACATTGCGAGTCATCAATATATAAAAAGTGTTTTAGGTTTATACACTTTTGGAGTATAGACCCGGCTGGTGTATTGCAAACTTTATTGTAATCCCATTTTAATATGACCATTAAAACTTGATTTTCGGCTCTGTAGAAATCCTTGATATTTGGGCATAAATGGAAGTTAACAATAATTCATAAAGTACTTGATGTTATTGAATATATTTGCTA